>NZ_JBEXNT010000163.1:0-18413 GCF_040611255.1 Kitasatospora sp. NPDC002965
GGCGCGGGGAGCCCGCGCCCGGCCACCGCGCCCGGCCGGGGGGCCGGCCGCGGGTCAGCTGCCGTAGCGCAGTGACACGGTGTCGCCGACGTGGACGACGGTGGCCCGGGTGGCGCCGGTGGCGGCGGCACCGTCCAGGCTCACCTTCCAGGTCGACGCGCCGCTGTTGGCGGTGCCGTTGACCGCGGTGATCGTGCCGCTGCCGGTGGACGGCGTGACCGACGTGACGCAGCCGCTCGGTGTGGCGGTCGCGGCGGCGTCGAGGACGGCGCCCAGGGTCGTGGTGGCGCCGGTCGGGGTGAGGGTGACGGCGCAGACCTTCAGCGGGGCGGTGCCGTTGTCCACGACGAGGGCGAGCCGGGCGGCGGTGCCGGGGGTGAAGCCGGTGGTGGCGGCCCAGGCGGGCTCACCGGCCGCCGTCGGCGCGGGCGGGGTGGCGGTGAACCCGCCGCCGGCCACGGCGCGCAGGCCGTCCACGGAGGCGTAGGGGGACGGGGTGGTGTCGGTGGGCAGGTACTTGAAGCCGCCGCCGGGCTTGAACTGCTGGGCGATCAGGAAGTCGATCGGGGTCTTGCCGGTGCCGCTGGTGAAGTCGACGCCCTGCGCGTTGATCCC
This sequence comes from Kitasatospora sp. NPDC002965, assembly GCF_040611255.1. Classification (NCBI taxonomy): domain Bacteria; kingdom Bacillati; phylum Actinomycetota; class Actinomycetes; order Kitasatosporales; family Streptomycetaceae; genus Kitasatospora; species Kitasatospora sp. NPDC002965. The sequence continues at coordinate 616 of NZ_JBEXNT010000163.1, forward strand.
GCAGGCGTTGAGGCCGGACACGGCCCAGCCGTTGGAGTCGGTGTTGGCGCCCCACATCGAGTTGAAGGCGCCGGAGGCGACGAGCTTGCCCTTCAGGAAGTTCTTGGCCGCGACGACGGCGGAGTCGGTGTTGGGGACGCCGCCGCTGCACAGCGAGGCCATGGCGGCGCCGGTCATGTCGATGTCGCTGCCCTGGCCGAGCGCGACGGGGTCGCCGGCGGCCTTGCTGTAGTTCCAGCCGCCGTCGGTGTGCTGGTTGGCGCGCACGGTCGCGACCGAGGCGTCCAGCAGGGCCTGCGGGACGCGCTGCCCGCCGCCCTGGGTCCTGGCGCCGCCGAGGGCGAGCAGCCCGAAGACCGTGCCGTTGAAGTTGGCGGAGGGGCCGTAGTAGCCGGGCTCGGCGGTCTGCCAGTAGGCGACCAGGTCCGCGACGAGGTTGCGGCCCGGCCCGACGCGCGCGGGGTCGATCCCCGCGGCGTACGCGTTGAGGGCGCCGCGCTCGTAGTCGGTGACGACCGGCGAGGCGCCCGGCCAGGTGGCGGCGGCGAGCTGGTTGCGGTAGACGAGCCGGGCGTTCTTGGTGGCGTCGCCCCCGGGGGTCACGTCCGCCGCGGCCGTACCGGCGGCGGCCAGCGCGCTGAACGCCCACTCGTTGGAGAGCCCGCCGCCGGTGACGTAGCTCCCGTCCGCGGCCTGGAGGGACTTCAGGTAGGTGACGCCGGTGCTCTTCGAGGTGGCTATCTGGGCCGGGGTCGCGGTCGCGTGGGCGGGGACGGCCGACAGCACGAGGGCGCCGGCGGCCAGCGAGACGGTCACCGCGGAGGCGGCGCGCGAGGAGGCGAAGCGCGAGGAGGCGGGAACGGGCACGGAACGGCTCCTTGGTGTGGCGGGCGCCGATCCGGCCCCGGCCCCGGTGCCCGGTCGGGCGCGCGGCGGCTGGGGCGGCCGCCGCCCGGATCGCGTGGGCTGGCTTTCGCTGATGCTGCGCGGCCGGGCGGGCATTCGGGCTCGGGCCGGCACGGTCACCGCCCCACACCGCTGCGCGTCAGCCCCGGATTCACACCGGATTCCCCCGCTCGGCCACCGCGGACGCTACCGCACCGGCGGGGCAGTCACGAGGTGGGGAAGGAGACATGACGCTTCGTTGACGCCGACTCCGCGAGCGTGGTCTGATGAAATGCTTTTTCATCCTCGGCAGTCAGGGGAAGCCGGTCCGATTCCGGCGCTGACCCGCAACCGTAGACCCGCCCCACCCCGGGCTGGTGAGCCGGAATGCCTGCGCCGGGGCCTTGTTCCAGGAGTGCTTGCGTCGTCGTGGACTACGACGCGGTCAGAACGGCCCCGCGCGAAGGAGGCCGTTGGCTGCGTTGTGGCATCCCGACGACTGATCAGGGAGTCGCCGGTGAGGGCCAGCAGCAGTCGTACGAGTCACAGAGCCCGGGGGTTCACGTCCCTGGTGGCCACCGGTGCCGTCGCGATCGCCGCAGGCGGCACGGTCCTGCTCGGACACCCCGGCAGGGCCGCCGCGGACCCGATCGAGGAGTGCACCGCCACCACCGGAGCGATCGTCGCCGTCGACTTCGGCCACTGGGGCGGCGGAGTCGTCCGCGGCTGCGACGCCCACCCCACGACCGGGATGGACCTGCTGCACAACGCGGGCTTCACCACCACCGGCACCGAGCACGACGGCCCCGCCTTCATCTGCCGGCTCGGTAACGGCGCCTTCGGCAACGGCACCCAGTACCCCACCGTCGCCGAGGAACCCTGCGTCAACACCCCCCAGGCGACGGCGTACTGGTCCTACTGGATCGCCGAGCCCGGCCAGGCGACCTGGTCCTACAGCCGCTACGGCGCCGGCACGCAGAAGCCCAAGCCCGGCGAGGTCGAGGCCTGGGTGTACGGCGGCACCGACATCGGCGGGACGAGCGGAGCGCCCTCCTTCACCCCGGACTCCGTCCGGGCCAGGAACACCGGTCCGTCGCCGTCCGCCTCCGCGTCGCCGTCGGCGTCCCCGAGCCCGACCCTCCCGCCGCCCGCGGGAGACCCCGCCGCCGCGGCGGCCTGGCTGGCGGGCCGCCTCGTCAACGGCGAGTACATGGGGAACTGGGCCTTCGAGGGGGCCGACTTCCCCCGGACCTCCCTCACCGCGACAGCCCTGGCCGCCGCCGGGACCCAGGACCCGGCCCTGCGCAAGGTCGTCGCCTACCTCGCCGCCCGCACCGACGCCTTCCTGTACCCGGACGGACCGAGCGGCAAGCCCGACTCCAAGGCCGCCGCGCTGCTGGCCCTGGTCGCCGAGAGCACCGACGGCAACCCCCGGGACTTCGGCGGCCGCGACCTGATCGCCGCGCTCTCCGACCACGTGTGCGTCGCGGCCGGAGAGAACGGGAAGTGCACCGCGGCCGGGGACTTCCACGGTGCGGCCTCGCCCTGGGTGCAGGCGTGGGCCGTGATCGCCCTGCAGCGCGCCGGCGTCACGCCGCCCGCCGCGACGCTCGCCCGCTTCACGGTCCTGCAGTGCGCCGACGGAGGCATCGCCGGCTCGATGATCGTGGCCGGCGGCCACTGCGAGTCCGACCCGGTGGCCACCGGCCTCGCCGTCCTCGCCCTGCGCCCGGCGGCCGGCTTCGAGCCCACCGCGAAGAAGGCCGCGGACCAGCTCGCCGCGAGCCAGCAGGCCGACGGCTCCTACGCCCCCTACGTCGGCGCCGCCGGCGACACCACGAGCACCGCCGCCGCGGCCCAGACGCTGAAGGCCGTCGGACAGGGGGCCAAACAGGCCACCGCCAAGGCCTGGCTGGCCGCCCGCCAGGGCGAGGACGGCGGCTTCGGCCCCGACGAGTCGACCACCGAGGCCGACGCGGCCGCCACCGAGCAGGCCGTCCTGGCCCTGACCGGAACCGATCTGACCACCGTCCGCCACAACCCGAACGGTGCCACCACCACCCCGCCGACCACGCCCGCCGGCCGGGCCCCCGACCTGGCCCGGGGCAGCTCCTACCTCACCGCCCCGGCCAACCTGATCGACGGCCACTACTACGAGGCGTTCCCGACCTTCGCGGACTTCGGCCTCACCATCGACGGCGCCTTCGCGCTCGCCGCCACGGGCGCGAACGACGCGGCCCTGCGCCGGATCGTCGACTTCCTCGACCAGCAGGGCACGGACCCCAACGGGCGCACCGTCAACGACTGGACCAGCATCGGCACCGAGTACGCGGGCGGCGGCTCGCTGGGCAAGGAGGCGCTGCTCGCCGAGGTCGTCGGCCGCAACCCGCGGGCCTTCGGCGGGCACGACCTGATCGCCGCCCTGGCCGCGGCCGTCTGCGCCAAGGCCGACGAGGCCACCGGCTGCGCCGGCCCCGGCAACTACACCTACGCCACGTCGGTCTTCTCCCAGGCTCTCGGCATCATGGCCCAGCTGCGCGCCGGGGACACCGCGAGCGCCACCTCGCCGGTCGCCTACCTGGAGAGCCTCCAGCACGCCGACGGCTCCTGGCCGAGCCTCATCCCCGCCACCGGCGACTCCGACGTGGACAGCACCGCGATGGCCGCCATGGCCCTCGCGCTCGTCCCCGGGGACGAGGCCGCGCGGGCGGTCGACAAGGGACTGGCCTGGCTGGCCGGGCGACAGCTGGCCGACGGGGGCTTCCCGGGTGCGGCCGGGAACTCCACCAACTCGGCCGCCCTCGCGGTCCAGGGCCTGACCCTCCGTCAGTCCGCCTACGCCGCACCGATCGCGAAGGCGCTCGACTTCCTCGCCGGGCAGCAGAACGGCGACGGGGGCTTCGACGTCGCCTCCGCCGGACAGCAGGGATCGGACGTGCGGGCCTCCACCCAGGCCGTGGGCGGTGCCACCGGGATCTCCTTCGGCACCCTGCGCCGCGACCTCGGCGGCACGCCGACACCCACCCCGACCGCGACGGCCACGCCGACCGGTACGCCGACGCCCACCGCCACGCCGACCCCGACCGCCACCGGCACCCCGACGCCCACGGCCACGCCCACGCCCACGGCCACGCCCACCGCGACATCGACCGTGACCGGCACGCCGTCGGGCACTCTGCCCGGTTCGCCGACGCCCACCGGTACTCCCGTACCCACCGGCACGCCCACGGCCGTCACCACGCCTACCGGGGGCACGACCGCCCGACCCGGTGACTCGCTGCTCCCCGGCGGGGCGGGCGGTGCCGGAGGCTCCGGTGGCGTCGGAGGTGCCGGTGATCCGGTGCGAGGCGACGGCGCCCCGGTCGGCGGCGCACACGTCCGGACCGACACCGGCAGCCTGGCCGGGACCGGGACCGAGGCACTGGTGCTGACGACCGCCGCCGGCCTGCTGGCCGCCGTCGGCGCCGGAGCCGTCCTGGTCGCCCGTCGCCGGTCGGGCTCCACCCCGGGGCGTCACCGGTGATCCGGCGGATCGGCCGGATCTTCGGGGCCGCCACCGCGGCGCTCGCCTTCGCGATCGGCGGGCTCGGTGCGGGCGCGACCCCGGCCGCCGCGGCCCCGCTGCCGATCGAGCAGTGCACCACCGGCTCCGGCGTGGTGCTCGCGGTGGACCTCAGCAAGTGGGGCGGCCCGCTCCTGCGCTCCTGCGGGACCACCCCGACCACCGGGTACAGCCTGCTGAACCAGGGCGGCTGGAAGACCACCGGGACCGGGCACGACGGCCCGGCGTTCATCTGCCGGATCGGGTACAGCGGCTTCCAGGGCGGCAAGCAGTTCCCGCCCCCGGAGCAGGAGAAGTGTGTCCTGACGCCCCCGGCCTCGGCCTACTGGTCGTACTGGCACGCGGACCCGGGTCAGAACAGCTGGTCCTACAGCCAGCTCGGCGCGATGAGCTACCAGCCGAAGCCCGGCAGCGTCGACCTGTGGATCTTCGGTGGCACCAACATCGAGGGAACCGAAGGGCGCCCCACCTTCTCGCCGGACACCGTGCGTGCGCACAACACGGCGCCGGGCGGCGGTACGAACGCCACTCCCGAGCCGCCCGCGCCGACGACCGACCCCGGCACGGCCGGCGGCGGCTCGACCGGAGGCGGCACGGCCGGCACGGTGACCGGCGGTGGCAGCGGCGGCTCCTCCGGGGGCAGCGGGACCTCCGGCGGCGGTGGCTCCTCCGGCGGCGGGTCCTCCTCCGGGGGTACCACCTCGTCCGGAGGCGCCGCCTCGTCCGGTGGCGGCACGTCCTCCGGGGGTGCCGCCACCTCCGGCAGCGGCGGCACCGCGACGGGCGGATCCGCAGGCAGCGCCGGCACGAGTAGCGCCGGTACGAGCGGCGGCGGTACGAGCGGTGGCGCTGCCCCGAAGCGGCCGACCACGGGCGCGCCCCCGACCGGCACGTCCGGCGGCTCCGACCGGTCCGGGCCGACGGCTCCGGCACCCGTGGCCCCCGCACCGGCCACGCCGGCCCCGGACTCCACGGAGTCCGCACCCCCGGCAGCCGAGGGCGCCGAGACTCCCGCCCCGGCCCCGTCGGAGACCCGGGCAGCCGACGGGACCGGGCCCGCGACGCCCACCGCCACCCCGGTCCCGTCGGCGCCCGTGGACGCCGCGGGCCCGCCGGTGATGAACGCGGCACCGGTCGCCGACGCCCCGCACGACACCGGATCGATGGTCCCCGCCGTGGTCGCGGTCGTCCTCGTGGTGCTGCTGGGCGGGGCCACCGTGGTCGCCGCGCGCCGCCGCCGACGGGCCGAGTGATCAGGTGAGCATGCCCGACAAGCACCGCGCCGGCCCCCCGCAGTCCGCCCCCGGGCGGGCTGCGGGGGGCCGGCGCAGCCCGCGCGACCTCCACCCCCTGGCGTGGTGGATCTGGGCCCTGGCCCTGGCGACCGCGGCCAGCCGCACCACCAACCCGCTGCTGCTCCTCCTCGTCCTCGCCGTCCTCGGCTACGTGGTCACCGCCCGTCGCACCGAGGCCCCGTGGGCCCGGGGGTTCAAGTACTACCTGTGGCTGGCCCTGACCGTCGTGGCGATCCGGGTGGTCTTCCGGTGCGTCTTCGCCACCGGCATCACCCCGCACGACCACCTGCTCTTCTCCCTCCCGCACATCCCGACGCCCGCCTGGTACGCGGGCATCCGGATCGGCGGCCCGGTCTCCCTGGAGGCCACCCTCTCCGCGGCCTTCGACGGGCTGCGCCTGGCCTGCCTGCTCTGCTGCATCGGAGCCGCCAACACCCTGGCCAACCCCAAGCGGGCGCTGCGTGTCCTGCCCGGGGCCCTGTACGAGCTCGGGGTGGCCGTGACGGTGTCGCTCAGCGTCGCGCCGCAGCTCGTGCAGAGCGTCCAACGCGTCACCCGGGCACGGCGGTTGCGCGCCGGGCAGAGCAAGGGCGTCCGCGCGCTGCGCAGCATCGTCGTCCCGGTGCTGGAGGACGCGCTGGAGCGCTCGCTGCACCTGGCCGCCGCGATGGACTCGCGCGGCTACGGGCGCGCCGGCACCGCCACCCGAGGCTCCCGCCGGGCGACCGGCGCCCTCATGCTGGCCGGCATGTGCGGCCTCTGCGCCGGGGTCTACGGGCTCCTGGACGGTACCGCCCCCGCCGCGCTGGGAGCTCCCGCGCTGCTCGCGGGCGCCGGGCTCTGCGCGGCGGGTCTGGCGCTCGGCGGCCGGCGGGTCAGGCGCACCACCTATCGGCCGGACCGCTGGCGGGCCGCCGAATGGGGTGTCGCCGGGTGCGGTGTGGCCGCCGCCGTCCTGCTGTTCGGGACGGTCGGCTACGACGCCACCGATCTCAACCCCTCCCTGTATCCGCTGAGTTGGCCCAGCCTGCCGATCGTCCCGGTGGTCGCGCTGCTGTTGGCCGGCGCCGCCGGGGTGATCTCGCCGCCCTCCGGCCGCCCGTCCGGACCCGGCGCCGTGCCGGGACCGGGCGCCGTACCGGGGCAGCGCCCGCCCGGAGCGACGAGGAGCGCCGTCCGTACCGACAGCACCGCCCGCCCGCACACCGAGGTGACCAAGTGATCCGATTCGACCAGGTCGGCGTGGTGTACGACGGCGGGACCGGCCCGGTACTCCGGGACGTCGACCTCCACGTCCCGGAGGGCGAGCTCTGCCTGGTGGTCGGCCGCACCGGGGTCGGCAAGTCCACCCTGCTCGGCGCCGTGAACGGTCTCGTGCCGCACTTCACCGGCGGCACCCTGCGCGGCCGGGTGACGGTGGACGGGCGTGACACCGCCCACCACCCGCCGCGCGAACTGGCCGACGTGGTCGGCGTGGTGGGGCAGGACCCGTTGGCCGGCTTCGTCACCGACACGGTCGAGGAGGAGCTCGCCTACGCCATGGAGCAGCTGGCCGTGCCCCCGGACGTGATGCGCAAGCGCGTCGAGGAGACCCTCGACCTGCTGGGCCTGGCCGACCTGCGCCACCGTGCGCTGTACGAGCTCTCCGGCGGCCAGCAACAGCGGGTCGCCATCGGATCCGTGCTGACCGCGCACCCCCGCGTCCTGGTGCTGGACGAGCCCACCTCCGCGCTCGACCCGACCGCCGCCGAGGAGGTCCTCGCCGCGATCACCCGGCTGGTGCACGACCTCGGCGTGACCGTCCTGCTCGCGGAGCACCGGCTGGAGCGCGTCGTCCAGTACGCCGACCGGGTCGCCTACCTGCCCGGTGACGGCACCGTCGTGCACGGGCCGCCCGCCGAGGTGTTCCGGCACACCGCGATCGCTCCGCCCGTGGTCGGCCTCGGCCGGCTGGCCGGCTGGAGCCCGCTGCCGCTCTCCGTCCGCGACGCCCGCAGGGCCGCCGGCCCCCTGCGGGAGCGCCTGGCCGCGCTTCCCGCCCCGGCACCTCGCCACGAACCCGGCGCCGGGGAGACCGTGTTGAGCGCCGAACGGATCGTGGTGCGCTACGGCCAGGTGGCCGCCGTCCGGGAGGTCACCCTGGACCTGAGGGCCGGGGAGGTGACCGCGCTGATGGGGCGCAACGGCTCCGGGAAGTCGTCCCTGCTCTGGGCGCTCCAGGGCTCCGGCCCCCGGCAGGGCGGCAGCGTGAAGGTCGCCCGGGCCGGCGGCGAGCCGCCGAAGGACCCCAAACGCCTCCCCGCTGCCGAGGCCCGGCAGTTGGTCGGGCTCGTCCCGCAGACCCCCACCGACCTGCTCTACCTGGAGTCCGTGGCCCAGGAACTCGCCCAGAGCGACCGGGAGGCCGCGTCCGCCGAGGGGCCGACCGCACGGCGGATCCTCGACCGCCTCGCCCCCGGGATCCCCGACGGGGCCCACCCCCGGGACCTCTCCGAAGGCCAGAAGCTGGCCCTGGTCCTCGCGATCCAGCTGGCCGCCGCCCCCAGGGTGGTGCTGCTGGACGAACCCACCCGAGGGCTCGACTACCACGCGAAGGAGGCGCTGACCGGCATCGTCGACGCCCTCGCCGCCGAGGGCCGCACCGTGGTGGTCTCCACCCACGACGTCGAGTTCGTCGCCGGCGCGGCCGACCGGGTGGTGGTGATGGCCGAGGGCGAGATCGTCGCGGACGGTCCCACCGCCGAGGTCATCGTCGCCTCGCCCACCTTCGCGCCCCAGACCGCGAAGATCCTCGCCCCGCTCCCGTACCTGACCACACGCCAGGTCGCCGCAGCCCTCGCACCGGTGGAGGCCGCCCGGTGACCGCCGTCCGGATACCCGGCCGGGCCCGGGTCGTGGTGGCGCTGGCCGCCTTCATCGGCCTCGTCGCCTTCACCTGGCCCTTCGTCGTCGCCCCGGGGACGTTCGGTTCCTCCTACGCCCCGCCGCTGATCTTCGGTGCCCTGCTGATCCTGGTGCTCGCCGTCGTGATCGCGGAGATCTCGGCCGGCGGCATCGACGCCAAGGCCCTCGCCATGCTCGGTGTCCTGTCGGCCGTCAACGCGGGCCTGCGCCCGCTCGGCGCCGGGACGGCCGGGGTGGAGACGGTCTTCTTCGTCCTCGTCCTCGCCGGCCGGGTCTTCGGCCCCGGCTTCGGCTTCACGCTCGGCTGCACCTCCCTGTTCGCGTCCGCCCTCCTGACCGGCGGGGTCGGCCCCTGGATGCCCTACCAGATGTTCGGCTGCGCCTTCGTGGGCATGCTCGCCGGCCTGCTCCCCAAGCTGCCGCGCCGCTGGGAGGTCCCGGTACTGGCCGGCTACGGCGCCTTCTCCGGGTACCTCTTCGGCTTCCTGCTGAACCTCTCGTTCTGGCCGTTCGCGACCGACCCGAACAGCTCGATCGCCTACCTGCCCGGGCTGCCCTTCACCGAACAGTGGCACCGCTACCTGCTGTTCGACCTGGCCACCTCGCTCGGCTGGGACACCGGCCGGGCGGTGACCACCTTCGTCGCCGTCCTCGTGGTCGGTCCGGCGGTCCTCACCGTCTTCCGCCGCGCGGCCCGCCGTGCCAACTTCGAGCCGACCGTGCGGTTCGAGGGCCCGGGTGGCGGCGCCCCGCCGGCAGGGGCCGCCGCGCGGCCGACCGGGACGGCGCCCTCCTGAACGGCGCTCTCGCGCGCTGCGTCCTCCTGCGCCGTGCCCTCCTGGGCCGTGCCCTCCTGGGGGCCGGACGAATCAGAAAGGCCCTCGGTCCGGCTCGTCGTGCTGTCCCCCGACCAGTGCGACGGGCCGGAGGCCGCCCGCCGCCGGCCCGGCGGAGCGTTCCTGACGTCCGGTGCGGTGCGCCGGGCGCCCACGGAGAGCCGGCCCGCCACCCCTGCCGGGGCGACGGGCCGTGGGTGCCGGGGCCGGGGTCAGCCGACGGAGACGGCGCTCCAGGCGGCCGCGACCGCCCGGTACTCGGGGCTGTTGAGCCCGTACAGGTCACCGGCGGCGTTCAGCGACGCGGCGCGGGCGCCCTTGTAGTCGGTGGTGGATGTCATGTAGACGGTGAGCGCGCGGTACCAGATTTTGGCGATCTTCTGGTTGCCGACGCCGGTGACGCTGGAGCCGTTGCAGGTCGGGCTGGTGTAGGTGACGCCCTTGACGGTCCTGGTTCCGCTGCCCTCGCTGGCGAGGAAGAACCAGTGGTTGCCGACGCCGGAGGAGTGGTGGACGTCGAGCTGGCCGACCTTCTTCGTCCAGCAGTCGGCGGACGATCCGTCCAGTGAGGGCTTGTCGAAGCGGCGCAGCCACGGCGGGGTGGACTGGTCGCTGAACAGGTAGTCCGGCTTGTCGACGGTGTTGTCGGCGTACCACTCGACCATGGTGCCGAAGATGTCCGAGGTCGCCTCGTTGAGGCCGCCGGACTCGCCGCTGTAGCGGAGGTTGGCGGTGGCGCTGGTGACGCCGTGGGTCATCTCGTGGCCCATGGTGTCGAGGTCGACCTGTTCGGGGTCGACGCTGCCGTCGCCGTCGCCGGTCAGCATGCAGAAGCAGGTGTCGGACCACTGGGCGTTGTCCCACTTGGTGCCGACGTGGACGAAGACGGTGGCGCCCTTGCCGTCGTTCCTGATGCCGTTGCGGGCGAAGACGCTCTTGTAGTAGTCGTACGTCAGGGCGGTGTTGGCGTGGGCGTCGACGGCGGCGGTGGCGCGGTCGGTGGAGAACTTCCTGCCGTCGCCCCAGACGTTGTCGGCGTCGGTGAAGAGGGTGCCGGAGGTGGGGGTGATCGAGCCGGCGCCGGCGTTGCGCGCGTCCCTGGTCCGGTGGCCGCGCAGGGGGTCGATCAGGGCGTAGCCGCCGGACTGCGGGGTGGTGTCGACGGTGATGTCGCCGGTGTACTCGGAGTGTCCGGTGCCTGCGGCCTGGTGCTCGGAGTCGTAGGACTCGATCTGCTCGCCGCTGCGGGCGTCGGTGACGACGACGCGGCCGGTGGGCTGGCCGTGCTCGCCGGTGCCCCGGACGGTGGTGCGCCAGGCGAGGCGGGGGGTGCCGTCGGCGGCCCAGACGACCAGTTCGGGGCTGCTGGTGGCGTCGGCCACGCCCGGGGCTGCTTCGAGTGCGCGGCCGGCGGTGAGCTGGGCGGGGACCTTGGGGACGATCGAGGCCACGGCGGCGTCGTGGGCGGCGGCGCGGGAGGAGTCCTTGAGCCGGCCGCGGGCGTCCTGGTGGACCACCAGGTCGCCGCCGACGACGGGCAGGCCGAGGTAGGTGCGGTCGAAGCGGACGTGCTGGGTGCCGTCGGCGTCCAGGACGACGTCCTTGACCACCAGGTCCTGGCCGTCGCCGTAGCCGAAGACGCCGGCGTTGTGGGTGACGTTGGACCGGGCCAGGTCGATCGCCGCGTCACGGCCGGTGGGGGTGGCGGAGGCGGTGCCGGCCGTGAAGGTGGCGGCGAGGAGGGCGGCGGTGGCCGCGGTGGCTCCGGCCGCGAGGCGGCGGCGGGAAGAGGAGATGGGGCTCACTCTGACTCCAGTCGGGGTAGCTGCAGGGAAGGAGCTGCCACGAGGTTGACGGTGGTCAGTCAGATTGAGCTAGAGGAGGCGCCATTTCTTGACCAAGTCGTGTCCTGTACTGATCAAAAATGATCGAGTGCGTTCGACCTGCGTGCACCGTCGACCACCGACGCCGGGCTCCTCGCGCTCTGAGGAACCGTCGCGGACGCCCCGCCGAGGCCGTACCCTCGCGGGATGGACGGATGGGTGGGGGCCTGGACCGGCGGACGCCGGGCCGTGCACGTGGGCAACGTGGCCGACTTCAACGCGCAGTTCCTCGACGAGCGGACGGACCAGGCGCAGCGCGAGCGGCGGCTGCGGCAGGCGCACCACTACGCCGGGATGGCGACCTGCTACAGCCCCGAGCCGGCGGCACTGGTGCTCCCGGCCGAGGTCGAACGGGACTGGATCGACTGGCTGGCCCGGGAGTTGGCGTGGGGCCCGGTCGACCTGCACAGCGGCGTGGCACCCGGCGAAACGGTGGCCCGGGCGCTGGAACGGCGCCCGGCGCTCGCGGAACGCCTCGCGCGCGGCGGCGAGCCGGTCCTCGTCTGGGGCCGGACCGCCGCGCAGGGCGAGGGGCCGGAGCTGGCGGCGGTGCGCCGGTACGAGTCCAAGGCGGCCGCGCACGAGCTGTTCACGGCGCTCGCCCCCGACCACCCGGGCGTGCGGGTGCCCCGCCAGGAGCACGCGGACGGCCCGCGCCGGGCCGCGCGCCGGTTGACGATCCGGGCGGCGCGGGGTCTGACCACCGTGGTGAAGAGCCCGCACGGCGTGGGCGGGTACGGGACCGTCGTGGCCACCCCGCAGGAGGTGTTCGCGGCCGGCGGCGCCCGCGCACTGCTCCGCCGGCTGGTCCGGGAGGAGGTGCTGCCGCCCGGCGGCGCCCTGCTGCTGGAGGAGTTCGTGGACGGCGGACCGGCCGGCTCGGACCGGCTGCGCGACCTCACCTTCGACGCCGTGATCGGCGACGACGGGCGGGTGCACCCGGTGGGCGCCGGGGAGATGGCCGTGGACGGCACCCGCTACCAGGGGGTGACGGTCGGCCCGGGCGTGGTGCCGCCGGGGGTGGCGGCGACCGCCGAGCGGTTCGGGCTGGCGGTGGGGGAGCGGCTGGCGGCGGCCGGCCACCGGGGCTGGTTCGACGTGGACTTCGTCACCGACCGGGACCGACGGCCCGCCCCGACCGAGGTGAACCTGCGGCTCACCGGGCCGGCCGTCGCCTTCGTCCTGCGGCAGCGGCTGGACGAGGTGCGCGGGCCCGGCCACCTGGTCCGCACGCTGGACGCGATGCCGCTGGGCGCCCGGCTCTCCCAGGAGGCGCTGTACGCGCACCTGGACCGGCTGCGCCCGCGGTGCGCCCGGCTCGGCGCGACCGTCCTGCCGTTGATCGTGACGGCCGGCCACGAGCCGGAGCCGACCGTCGGTCTGGCGCTCGCCGCGCACAGCGTCGAGGTGCTGGACGCGGCGGAGGCGCTGGTCGGCGCGGCGCACCACGCGCTGGGCCGGATGTTCGAGGCCCTGCGCTGACCCGCCGTTCGGCGCGCCCCCCTCGGCGCGCCCCCTCGGTGCGCCCGTCCTACCGCCGGCCCCGCCGCTCGTCCCGGACCGGGGCGGGCGGATCCCAGAGCATGAAGCGGACCACGACGGCGGCCGAGACCATCAGCGCGACGTTGAACACGTAGACCAGCAGCGACTGCCGGGACCAGTCCGCCTTCGCGCTGGTCCGGTACATGTTGTCCTGCGGCCACCAGGAGGCCAGCAGCCAGAACACCGACAGGTACGTGGCCACCGAGAGCCAGAACGGCCGCCCGAGCTCGACGAGCGCGCCGGGCCCCGCGAGCAGCCACACCACGCCCAGGCCGAACGAGCCCCACTCGAAGAGGTACAGCACCTGGAAGTAGGTGTCGTACGGGGCGGGCACCGCCGAGACGTCCGTGGAACCGGGCCAGAGCGCGTCGGTGAAGACCCAGGCCAGGACCGAGAACACCAGCGCCACGAAGATCCCGACGCAGCCGGCCCCCCTGGCCTCGACCGTGTTGCGGGCCCGTCCGCCGCCCTTGCCGCCGCCGCCCTTCGCGCCGACGGCGCGGCGCGGCGCGGTGTGGTCGGCGGGGGCGGGCAGCGGCAGCGCGCCGTGGTCCAGCTTGCCCGCCCGGGTGCGCGGCAGCTCGGTCAGCGGCACCACGGCGGCCGGTGCCCCGTGTTCCGGCAGCCGGTCGGCGAGGTAGGAGGTGAGCGACCAGCCGTCCACGCCGGTGGCGCCCGGCTCGACGACCGCGTAGCCGACCGTCTCGCGGCGGGTGGGTGACACCTGGACCACGGTGACCACCGCCTCCCGCACGCCGGGGTGCGCGCGCAGCAGGGCCTCGGCGCGGGCCGCCGTCTCGACGCCGTGGGCCACGACGCCTGCGACGGCGGCCTCGGCGGCCAGGGTGACCGGCGCCCCGACGGGGCGGGCGAGGTGGGGCTCCCCGAGCGCGGTCGACGCGCGGGCGACGAACTCCAGGACGCCGCCCGGCCGGAGCCGGCCGTAGTCGCCGGTGAGCAGCACCCGGCCGTCCGGGTCGTACGCGACGTGGGCGTACCGCTGCGCGGTCTCGTCCGCGTGGTTGAGGTAGCCGCGGCCGAGGCCCGGACCGGCGAGTGCGATCTCGCCGAGGGTGCCCGGCGGCGCGGGGGCACGGTCGGGGCCGAGGACGTAGACCCGGACGCCGGGGAACGGCACGCCGACGAGCGAGACCTGGTCGCTCCCCGCCACGTCGTCGGGGCCCGTCGGTTCGTACCAGGTGCTGTCGACGGCGGCCTCGGCCAGCCCGTAGACGTTGATCACCCGGGTCGACGGGCCGAGCAGCTGCCGCAGCATCAGGTGCTCGTCCAGCCAGAACTTGTCGGCGCCGACGGTGAGCACCCGCACGCCCGACAGCAGGCCGCCGAGCGGGCCGCCGGACCGACCGCCGGCCACCGCGTCGTGCACCGCGCCGACCGCGGTGTCGGACGCGACGAGGTGGGCCGTGAGCCGGCGCGCGGTGCGGACGTTCAGCTCCAGCACGGTGATCCGCTCGGAGGCCACCAGCGCGGGCAGGTCGGCGATGTCGGCGCTCCGGTCGAGGGTGTGGTTGCGCGGGGCGACCACCAGGGTGGCGCCGGAGCAGAGCGCGCGGACCCAGTCCGAGGTGAAGACGTCGAACTCCAGGCTCGCCGTGGTCAGGATCCGGTCGGCGGGGGAGAGCCCGTAGACCTCGTGCCACCCGCGGTGCAGGGCCAGCAGGTTGCGGTGCCCGATCGGTATGCAGCGGGGCGCACCGGTCGTGCCCGAGGTGGTGAAGACCACCGCCGGGTCCTCCGGTCCGACCGCCACCGTGGGGGAGGGGGGCGGCAGTTCGGCGATCCCGGCCGCCGCCGGGTCCACGCAGAACAGGGCGCGCGCGCCCGCGTCGGAGAGCCGCAGCCGGTGGCTCTCCTCGGTGACGACGAGTACCGGGTCGGCCTCGGCCAGGACGTGCCGAAGCAGCGGGTCGGGCGCGCTCGGTTCGAGCGGCACGTACGCGGCGCCGGTCTTCAGCACGGCGAGCAGGGCGACGTACACCTCGGTGCCGCGGCCGAACGCCACCGCGGCGCGCCGGCCCGGGGTGAGACCCCGTGCCGCCAGGTGACGGGCCAGCCGGTCGGCCCGGGCGTCGAGCTCCGCGTAGCTCAACTCCCGCCCGGCGCACCGGACGGCGACCGCGTCGGGCGTCCGCCGCGCGTGCTCCTCGAACCGTCCGTGCAGCGTCCCGGCCCGCCCCGAACCGATCCCGACCGGTACGTCCGTCCCTGTCATGAATACGCCCCTCCGCCGTGCCGATGCTGCCTCGCGGGACGGCGCAGAAGCCCTCCGCGGTTCCCCGATACTCCCGCCAACTGCCCCTCCGGAACAGGGGCGTGCGGGGTCGCGCCGGTGTCCACGGCTCGGACGGCACGGTCGTGGCGGGGCCGACGGTTGTACTCTGCACGCGGACGGTCGGCGTCGCGCCCGCCCGGTACGGCGCCGAGGCCGCGCCCCTGCCCGACACCCGCCCCCGGAGGCCCCCACCATGAGCACGCCCGATCCTTCCTTCGCCGGCCCGCTGCTGCGCACCCGTGGCGTCGACGTCGTCCGCGGCGGGCGCCACCTGCTGCGCGGGATCGATCTGGAGATCCGGGCCGGCGAGCACTGGGCGCTGCTCGGGCCCAACGGCGCCGGCAAGTCGACCCTGCTCGCCCTGCTCGGCGCGGTCTCCCACCCGACCCGGGGTGAGGTGGACGTGCTCGGTCGCCGGCTCGGCCGGGTCGACGTCCGCGAGCTGCGCGCCCACCTCGGTCACGTGAACCCGCGCCACCCGCTGCGCTCGCCGCTGACCGTGCGGGAGGTCGTGCTGACCGGCCTGACCAACACCATCGAGCCGGACCTGTACCGCAAGCCCGGTCCGGAGGAGCGGGACCGCGCCGAGCGCCTGATCGACACGCTCGGCATGACGGCGGCGGCGGAGTCCCCGTGGACGACCCTCTCCCAGGGCGAGCGCGGCCGGGCGCTGATCGCGCGTGCGCTGATGCCCAGTCCGCGCCTGCTGCTGCTGGACGAGCCGGCCACCGGGCTGGACCTGACCGCCCGTGAGCTGCTGCTGGACAGCCTGGACCTGCTGCGCCACCAGCACCCGGACCTGGCGAGCGTGCTGGTCACCCACCACCTGGAGGAGCTGCCGGAGTCGACCACGCACGCGCTGCTGCTGCGGGAGGGGGAGACGGTCGCGGCCGGCCCGGTCGACGAGGCGATGACGACCGAGCTGGTCAGCGTGACCTTCGGCCACCCGATCAGGATCAGCCGGCACGAGGGCCGCTGGACCGCGCGCGCCGCCGCCCGGCGCACACCGGTGCGCTGAGGCCGCTCCGGCACGCCGCAGCGGTGGGCACCGGGCAGGCCGGGCGCCGGTGTGGCCGGGCGCCGGGCGTGCGCCGTCGAGGGGCGCGCCCCAGCCCGCTTCGGTGCGCCCGGTGACGGAGCCGGCCGTGAGCCCCCTTGGCCGGAAACGATCGGTGTACCGACCGGTATCCCGCAGGGCGACCGCTCTCACCTGCGGTGACGGCCTTACCCATTCTTTACCGTCCCGGGCGTAGACGGCGAAATCCGATGTACATAAGGTATGCCTAAGCTAAGTGGACGGGGGGCCTAACGTGCCGTTGCCACGTCCACGCTCAGCCCTGCCCTCATACGTCCTGCCCGCTGGAGCCCCCATGTCCGCCCGTCGTTCCACCGCAGCCACGCTGCTCACCCTCGCCGTGGCGACCGCCGCACTGGCCGGCTGCTCGCAGAAGAAGGACGACAAGGCGGGCTCCGACGCCGTCAAGGTGAACGCCACCGACACCGCCTGCGAGGTCTCGAAGGCCACGTTCCCGGCCGGTCACATCGTCCTCGACATCGCCAACAAGGGGTCGAAGACCACGGAGGTCTACGTCTACGCGGCCGGTGACAAGATCGTCACCGAGCGGGAGAACATCGGCCCCGGGACCAAGGCGACCGTCAACGCCGAGATCAAGGCCGGTTCGTACGAGATCGCCTGCAAGCCGGGGATGGTCGGCGACGGCATCCGCCAGAAGATCACCGTGACCGGCGAGGGCTCGGCGGCGGCGGTCGACCCCCGTCTGACGGCGGCCGTCGACGCGTACCGCACGTACGCCCAGGAGCAGGCGGACGCGACCGTTCCGGCCGTGGAGGCGTTCGCCGCCGCGATCAAGGGCGGCGACCTGGAGAGGGCGAAGTCGCTGTACGCCCCCTCGCGCACGGGCTGGGAGCGGACCGAGCCGGTGGCGGAGAGCTTCGGTGACGTGGACCCGAAGACCGACACCCGTGAGGACGGTCTGGAGCCGGGTCAGGAGTGGACGGGCTGGCACAAGCTGGAGAAGTCGCTCTGGGTCGACGCGGCGGTCGGCGACGCGGAGAAGAAGCTGGCGGACCAGCTGGTCGTCGACCTGAAGGACTGGCAGAAGCGGATCCCCGAGGCCGAGATCACCGCGACCGGCATGGCCAACGGCGCCAAGGAACTGCTGGACGAGGTCGCGACCGGCAAGGTGACGGGCGAGGAGGACCGCTACAGCCACACCGACCTGGCCGACTTCGCCGCGAACGTCGAGGGCGCGAAGAAGGCGTACGAGCTGCTGAAGCCGGTCGCCGCCGAGAAGGACGCGGCGCTGGCGAAGACGCTGGACTCCGAGTTCGCCGCCCTGGAGGCGCTGCTCGCCAAGTACAAGCAGGCCGACGGCTCCTACACCTCGTACGAGAAGGTCACGGAGGCCGAGCGCAAGACGTTCTCCGACGCGGTCAACGCGCTGGGCGAGCCGCTGTCGAAGCTGGCCGCCGCGGTCGTCGCCGAATAGCGCCGGGGCCGGCGGCCCGCCCGCACCGCTTCCCGGGCGGGCCGGGCCGCCGCACCGCGCACCACCCAGCCACACCGCCGTGGCGGCC
>NZ_JBEXNT010000164.1:0-18300 GCF_040611255.1 Kitasatospora sp. NPDC002965
GATAACTACACACGACCCAAAACACTCTTCCCCTACCCGCCGCTCTTCGGATCTGCCGCCACGGCCGCCGCCGGCCCCGGCGGGGCCGCCGTCCGCACCGTCACCGCCGGCGCCCCCGGCGGCCCGCCGCTGGTGGTGGACGGCCGGGTCCGCCTGGAGGCGACGCTCGGGGACCCGGCCGACAGCGACGAGGCGATCGCCACCGTGCAGCGCCTGCGGCAGGCCGTGCACGCCGTCCCGGGCGCGGACGCGCTGGTCGGCGGGTACACCGCCCAGCAGTACGACACCCGGGTTACCGCCGACCACGACCGCACACTGATCACCCCGGTGGTGCTGCTCTGCGTCCTCGCCGTGCTGGTCCTGCTGCTGCGCTCGCTGCTCGCGCCCGTGCTGCTCGCCGCCACCGTGGGGCTCTCCTACCTGGCGACGCTCGGTGTGAGCGCGGTGGTGTTCCCGCACGTCTTCGGCTTCTCCGCGGTCGACCCGTCGGTGCCGCTCTACGGGTACGTCTTCCTGGTCGCGCTGGGCGTCGACTACAACATCTTCCTGATGACCAGGGTCCGGGAGGAGGCGCTGCGCATCGGCACGAGGGAGGGGGTGCTGCGGGGGCTCACCGCCACCGGCGGGGTGATCACCTCGGCGGGCGTGGTGCTCGCCGCGACCTTCGCCGCGCTGGGGGTGATCCCGCTGGCGTTCCTCGCCCAGATCGCCTTCATCGTGGCCTTCGGCGTGCTGCTGGACACCCTGCTGGTGCGGTCGCTGCTGGTGCCGGCGCTGGTCCGGGACCTCGGCGACCGCGTCTGGTGGCCCGCCCGGATCGGCCGGCCGGCCTCGCGTCCGGCGACGCAGGACCCGACGGTGGAGCGGGTCTGACGGCGGGCCCGTCGGGAGGCGGAACCCCCGGCCGCCCCGGTGCGCGTCCGAGAGCGTGCGCCGGGGCGGCACCGTTAGGCTGAACGGATTGTCACCCCGTACGCCGGGCAACCCCCGTACCGGCTCGTACCCGACCGGAAGAAGAGCCCTTGCCCGAGCAAGAGGAACAGCAGGGGCGGGAGAAGCCGGAGCCCGGCACGGCGCCGACCGGTGACCACCCCTCGGCCGGCGACCGCTCCTCGCCCGGCACCCCGGCGCTCGGCCGGCTGCTCCAGGACCTCGCCTCCGAGATGAACCTGCTCGGCCACGGTTTCGCCGCCGCCAGCGGTCTGCACACCACCGACGTCCAGGCGCTGCTGGCGGTCATGCGGGCCGCGCCCGGGCCGGGCGGCGACCCGGGCGGGATCACCCCCGGGAGGCTCGGCGAGGAACTGGGCCTCAGCTCCGGGGCGGTCACCGCCGTCCTGGACCGGCTGGAGCGGGCCGGACACGTCCGGCGGACCAGGGACGCCGCCGACCGCCGGCTCGTGGTGGTGCACTACCTGCCGGGCGCGGGACGGATGGCGGCCGAGTGGTTCGCGCCGGTCGCGCGCCGTACCGAGGAGGTACGGGGGGAGTTCACCCCGGACGAGCTGGCCGCCGTGGCGCGCTTCCTCGGGCGGATCACCGGCGAGCTGGAGGAGCTGCGGCACTCACGCTGAACGGCCCCCGGCCCTCGGCCCTGCGCGTGTCTCCTTGACGGGTTGAGCTGTTGATCGGATGTGTCTGTTCGGCTGGTGATCAATGACGTGATGTGGGGCCGGATCGAGCCGTTGATGCCGGCTGATCCGGTCCGTGGGCGGCGGTGGGCGGAGCACCGCCGGACCCCGGAGGCCATCGCGTGGAAGTACCGGACCGTGCGCCCCGGAGGGATCTGCCGGAGGAACTCGGCTCGTTCAAGACCGCCCACAAGCGGCTGCTGCGCTGGGCGATCGACGGCCTGGCGATGCGGTGCGACAAGCTCGCCGTCGCATACCAGGCCGCGCTTCACCTCGCGGCCATCCTGATCCGGGTCCGCAGGTGGGCCGTCGGACCCTCGCCGATCGGCCGATGGGGCCGAACCCGCCGACGGAACGCAGGCGTGCGGCCTGGAGTACCCGGCCGGGCCGCACGTCGGCAGATCCTGTGTGGCGTTCGAGGCCGAACGCACCCCACCGCTCTCTTCGCCCACCTCCGAGGCGGGTGCCGCCACCGGCCACGTACCGGCCGGCAGCAGCACCCGCCTCAGGCCGTGCGGATCCGGTCGCGAACCTCCGGCCTCGCCCCGAACCCGGCCGCCTTGTAGGTGGCGACGCCACCGACGTTGGAGCTCGGGGTGCACACCCGGACGCTCGACGAGCCCGCCTCCCGCAGCGCGGCCGCCCCGGCGAGGGTGATCGCCCGGCCGTACCCGCGGCTGCGGTGGGCCGCGTGGACGCCCATCGGCTCGACCAGCCCCGGCCTCCCTGGGCCGGCCGACCAGACCGTGACCACCGCCACCGGCTCGCCCCGCTCGTCGTAGGCGCCCAGGCAGCGGGCGTCGTCGTAGAACGGTCCCGCCGCCATCCGGTGCCAGTACTCGCGCGTGGGCCGCGAGGTGCCGAACGCGGACCGCAGGACCTCCGCGAAGTCCTGTGCCCGCTCGGGGCCGATCGTCTCGATCCGCACGCCGGGGTCCTCCACCGGCTCCGTGAGGTCGCGGAAGAGCGGCGTCCACGGCTCGTCGACGCCCCAGCCCTCCTTGGTCAGCAGGTCGTGCAGCAGCAGGCCCGACGGCGCCTCGATGGCCACCTCCCCCTCCGGCAGCACACCGCGCTCGGGCAGCGAGACGTCCGCGACCAGCCGCCGCGCCAGGTCCTCGTCCCGGAAGGCGTCGGGGGCGACCGTCATCCGCAGCAGCGTCGGGGTGTCCTGCATCCCGACGGCGAGAATCCGTCCGCCCCGGCTCCAGGTCCGCACCACCGCGGCCGTCTCGGGCATTCCGAAGCGGTGGTTCCAGCCGATGTCCCCCGCATGCAGCTGCATCGGCGCTCCGTCGTACTGCCATTCCCGCAGCGCGCCCATGGCCTCGCGCACCCCGGCCACGGCCGGCGTCCCCAGCACAATTGTCATGCCCGGGATCCGACACCCCCGCCCGGGAACCCCGCAACCCATTAACCGCCGCACCGGCCCCACCAAGGAGACAGGCTCTAGCTAGTCCGGCCCCGGCCGGACGGCCGGGGCCGGACGGCGGGCCGGGATCAGCGTGGAGGGGCGATCCGGGCCCCGCCGTCCAGGACGGCCTCCACGGTGACGGCGCTCCGGGCCGGGCGTTCGACGGCGACGGCGCGGTCCGGCGCCGGCCGGTCGGCCGACCAGTCGGGGCCCTTGACGGCGATCCGGGCGGTCCGGCGGCTTCCGGCGGCCAGCAGGTACTCGGTGCCCTGCGGGGAGCGCCACCACGTCCAGCCGACGGTGTCCTGTTCGAACCGGCTGCACGCCCGGCCGGGACCGCCGCCGGTCCGCTGCGCCGTCCTGGCCCCGGGCAGCAGGACGGCGGTCGCGGCGCTGCCCTCGCCGTCCCAGCGGTCGGCGCGCAGGCAGACCCAGGCCGCCGTCCCCGCGTTCTGCGGCAGCTGCTGCACGGCGAAGGTCCAGAGATTGACCTGCCGGACGCCGGGCGTGCCGTCCGGCGCGGCGCACCCGGCGCGCGCCCAGGCCTGGAGCGCGTCCGGGCCGACCGCCTCGCGCGGTGACCCGGCGGGCTGGGTCCGGTCCGGCGGCGGCGTGTAGGTGAGGTGGGCGGGGAGGAGACCGCCGACGTCGGCGAGGAGGAAGGCGTGCTTCTCGGCGATTGCCGGGGAGGAACGCAGTTGGAGCACGGTGGCGCCCTGACAGGTGGCGGTTCCCGGTCCGGCGGCCGGCGGGACGGCGGGGGCGCCGGGCGGTGAGGCCGCCGAAGTACCCGTCGGCCGGGCGGTCGGGGAGACGGCCGGCGCCGTGTCCGGCGCGGACAGCGCCGCGGTCACGCCGTCCGAGCGGTCCACCGGGCGGGCGGGGGAGTCGGGCTGGTCGAGCCGGCGGCTGTCGGCCGCCTCGACCCAGGGCGCGAGCAGGTAGCGGGCGGTGGCGCCCCGGCGGCGCAGCACCACCGCCGCCGTGGTGACCGAGGAGCCGTCCGCCCGGGCGAGGTCCAGCCCGCCGCCGCGGCCGTCGGTCCACCGGGCCAGCGTCCGGCCGTCGAACAGCACCACGACGGCGGCGCTCTCGACGGTGCCGGCGAACAGCAGCTGGGGCGGTCCGGCCGGCGGGGCGGCGACGGTGCCCGGTTCCGCCCGGCGCTGCGGGCCCGGCTGGGCCCAGGCGGTGAGCGCCCGGCCGAGCAGGGCGGCGTCGGCGAGGCGGTCACCCCGGGCGGGCCAGGCGGAGAGGTCGATCCGGGCGGTCCGCCGCCAGCGGTCCGCGGCCACCCGGACCAGCCGGGCCGGGTCGGTCGTCGCGGCCTCGGCCGGTCCGGCCGGGTCGCCCGCGGGTGGGACCGGCAGGGCGCGGGCGGCCGGGGCGCGGTCGGCGGCGGGGGCGCCCAGGACGGCCGCCGTGGTGGTGAGCGCCAGTGCCGCGACGGCGAGCACGGCGCCCAGCGTGCGGCGGCGCCGGATCAGGTCGGTGGGCTGGACGCGGACCGCGCACGGGTCGAAGGCGGCCGGCCCCGCCGTGCCCCCGGCGTCCGCGGCGGACCCGTGCTCGGCGAGCAGCCGGGCGGCCCGGTCCACGGCCCCGTCGGGGTGGTCGACCCCGGCGCGTTGCAGCACCGCGGCGGCGCGGCCCGGGGCGATCCCCTCGACGGCGAGCAGTGCGAACGCGGCGCGGACGGGCGCCCCGGTCTCGGCGAGGGCCCGGTCGAGTGCCGCGTCCTCCTCGCCGCCGGTCGGCGTGAACAGCCGCAGTCCCCAGACCCGTGGCGCCAGCAGCCGGCCCGCGGGGCGCGGGCGCAGGGCGGCGCGCAGCACCGTCAGCCGGAGGGCGTCGTACAGCGGGTCCCCGCCGTCGGCCGTCCCGTCCTTGGCCGTCCCGTCCCCGGCCGTCCCGCCGTCGACCGGGTCGGCACCGGGGGCACCGGGGGTACCGGGCTCGTCGGGGGCACCGGCGGGGTCGACGGGCCGCGTGCGACGGTACGGCAGGGCGTGCTGGACGGCGGTGTGCGCGGCGAGGACCCGGCTGTGCCGGTCCCGGTCGGCCGGCAGGGCGAGGTAGGCGAGCCGGACCAGTCGGCGGTAGTGCCGGACCAGCGCCGCCTCGGCCAGTGCCACCGGTCGAGGGGACGCGTCCGGCCGCCCCTCCCGGCCCGGCTGCGGGTGGCCGTCCGGCTGCGGGTGGGGTCCCGGCCGCACCGGCCTCCCGGGCTGCGGGTCCCGGTCGGGCCGCCGGCTCCCGCCGCGGCCCCCGGTCCCGCCCCGGATGCGGCCCGGCCGCCGGATCCGGTCCGGTCCCGCGGGTTCGTCCGGCCGGGCCGGTCCGCCGGCGTTCCGTCGCAGCAACGTGCCCTCCCGAGCCGTGAGATGGATGGTGGCGGAGGGTCCAACGAGTCGATCATGTGATGGTTGCGCCGATCGGGGGAGCCGTCCGTGCCCGTCCCGCCGGGTGGCGGCTCACCCGCCGTGGCCCTGGGTGCCCTCCACCTGCGCCCGCTCGGTGATCCGGCGCGCCATGCCGCCGAAGACCACGGCGTGGAACGGCGCCACCGACCACCAGTACGCGTGCCCGGCCAGCCCGTGCGGGTGGAACAGCGCCCGCTGCCGGTAGTGGCTGCCGTTCCCGTCGGGACCGACCGACAGCTCCAGCCAGGCGAGGCCGGGCAGCCGCATCTCGGCCCGCAGCCGCAGCAGCCGGCCCGGTACGAGCTCCTCGACCCGCCAGAAGTCCAGCGAGTCGCCGACCCGCAGCCGGTACGGGTCCCGGCGGCCCCGGCGCAGGCCGACCCCGCCGACCAGCCGGTCCAGCCAGCCGCGCAGTGCCCAGCCCAGGGGGAAGGAGTACCAGCCGTTCTCCCCGCCGATGCCCTCCACCACCCGCCAGAGGGCGGCCGGTCCGGCGTCCACCCGGAGCTCCCGGACGTCCTCGTAGAGGCTCCCGCCCGCCCAGTCCGGGTCGGTGGGCAGCGGGTCGCTGGGCGCCCCGGGCAGGGAGGCGGAGGACCAGCGGGTGACGACCTCCGCGTCCTGGATCCGGCGCAGCGCCAGCCGGACCGCCTCGTCGAACCCGGTGGCGCCGCCGGGAGGGTCCGGCAGGTAGCGGACGAGGTCGTGTTCCGCGCAGACCACCTCGTACCGCAGCGACTCCACCAGCGGGCGGGCGATCCGGTTCGGCACCGGCGTGACCAGGCCGACCCAGTGGCTGGAGAGGCGGGGCGTCAGGACCGGCACGGCGACGATCAGCCGCCGCGGCAGCCCGGCGACGGCGGCGTAGCGCTCCATCATCCGGCGGTAGGTCAGGACCTCCGGGCCGCCGATGTCGAACGCCCGGTTCACCTCGGGGGGCAGGGTGGCCGACCCGGTCAGCAGCCGCAGCACGTCCCGGACGGCGATCGGCTGGATCCGGGTGTCCACCCAGCTGGGGGTGACCATCACCGGCAGCCGTTCGGTGAGGTGACGGAGCATCTCGAACGACGCCGAACCGGAGCCGATGATCACGGCGGCCCGCAGCTCGGCCGTCGGTACGCCGCTCTCCCGCAGCATCCGGCCGACCTCGGCGCGCGAGCGCAGGTGCGGAGAGAGCCGGTCGGGGTCCACCCCGGCGGGGACGAGCCCGCCCAGGTAGACGATCCGCCGCACGCCGGCCCGGGCCGCCGCCTGCCCGAAGGCCCGGGCGGCGTCCCGGTCGGTGGCCTCGAAGTCGGGGCCGGTGCCCAGCGAGTGCACCAGGTAGTACGCGACCTCGACGCCGGCGAAGGCGTCCGCGAGGCTCTCCGGCCGGGTGACGTCCCCGGCGACGGCCTCGACCCGGGCCCGCCAGGGGTGGTCGCGCAGCCGGCCCGGGTCGCGGGCCAGGCAGCGGACGGAGTGCCCGGCGGCGAGCAGTTCCGGTACCAGCCGGCCGCCGATGTAGCCGGTGGCGCCGGTGACCAGGCAGAGCCGGCCGGGTGCGCTCCGGCCGCCGTCGGCGGGGTCGGGGGCAGGGTCGGCTGCGTCGGCGGTGGTCCCGCCGTCGACGGGGCCGGTGCCGCCGGTGGATCGCGGGTCGGCGGGGGTGCTGTCGGCGGCGTTCACGGTGGCTCCCGGGAGGGCGGGGACAGGGGTCAGAAGGCGTACCTGACGCGCAACCAGGGCGCGTGCCGCCCGATGAGCGTTCGCAGCTCGTCGAGCGCGGCGGCCTTGGTCCCGAGGCGGTAGCGGACGTTCAGGTCACCGTTCTGCGACCGCTTGGGCTCCTGGAGGGCGGGGCGCCACAGCACCTCCTCGGCCCGGGGGTGCCAGCCGAGGTTGACCTCGTGGAGCGCGCGGTTGTGGGTCAGCATGATGATCTCCGCCGCCGCCTGCGCCTTGACCGCCGCGGGCAGGGTGTCGTCCATCCGGCGCAGCAGCTCGGCCCAGTCGGCCTGCCAGCCGGCGCGCAGCACGACGGGCGACAGGTTGAAGTGCACCTCGTAGCCGGCCGCGAGGAAGTCGCCGGCCGCCGCGATCCGGTCCGGCACGGGTGCGGCGCGGACGTCGAGCAGCCGCGCGTCGGCCGGGGGCATCACCGAGAAGCGGATCCGGGTCCGGCCGCGGGGGTCCAGGTCGAGCAGCGCGGGGTTGACCCACTTGGTGGCGAACGAGGCCTTGGCGGTCGGCCAGTGCCGGAAGGCGCGGACCAGGTCGGCGGTGTTCTCGCAGAGCAGGGCGTCCACCGCGCAGTCGTTGTTCTCCCCGATGTCGTAGACCCAGGCGGCGGGGTCGCACTGGTTGGGTGCGGGCTTGCGGCCCTGGCGCCGGACGTGCCCGGCGAGGTACCCGATGATCCTGTCGATGTTGGTGAACAGCGTGACCGGGTTGGCGTAGCCCTTGCGGCGGGGGACGTAGCAGTACGCGCAGGCCAGGGCGCAGCCGTTGGCGGAGCTGGGCGCGATCCAGTCGGCCGAACGCCCGTTGGGCCGGGCCGCCAGCGACTTCTTCACCCCGAGCACCAGGACCTCCCGCTTGATCCGGGCCCACCGCTCGACGTTGCCGGCGTTGCCGTGCAGGTGCGGGATCTGCCAGTGCGAGGGCACCTCGATCACCTCGGCCTGCGGGAAGCCGGCCAGCACCTCGCGGCCCCGGACGGAGGCGGCGGCCTCGGGCTCGGCGTAGACGTAGCGGATGTCGAAGGGCTGGGACGGCCGGGGCGGCCTGACGGCGGGTGGCACGGGCGGGGACCTCCTGACAGGGTGATGCTGTTCGATCTTCGGAGCCGGCGCCCCCGTGGACGGGTCCGGCCCGGCAGGGTCTGTCCGGTCAGGTCCGCCCGCGCCGTTCGGTCCGCCCGGTGCGGGCCCGCCCGGACGGCCGGTGGCGGGCCGCGGCGGGCCGGACCGCCGTGCGTCCCCTCGGGGCCGGGACGGATCCGCCCGCCGCGTCGCGCCGGGAAGCGGGAAGGCCGTCCCGGAAAGTCGGGGCAATCCACCGGGCGCGCGGCCTCGAAGACCCGGTGCCCCAACCGTACGACCGTCCCGGCCGCCCCCGCGCCGCCTGGGCACTGGAGGAACGATGCCGACCAACCGCCCACCGGGCGGCCAGCCCGTCCGTGCCACGCGACCGGGGGTGGCCGCGTGAGCAGCGTCGTGCCCCTGCCGATGCCCGGACGGCGCGGTCCGGACCTCGGGGATCTGGTGGCCCGGACCGCCCGGGGCGACCAGGACGCCTTCTCGGCCCTCTACGACGCCGTGGCCGGCCCGGTCCTGGGCCTGGTCCGCCGGGTGCTGCGGGACGCGGCACAGTCGGAGGAGGTGGCCCAGGAGGTCCTGCTGGAGGTCTGGCGGACGGCCGCCCGCTACCAGCCGGAGCGCGGCGAGGTGATGACCTGGGTGCTGACCATGGCCCACCGGCGCGCCGTGGACCGGGTGCGTGCGGCCCAGGCGGCGGCCGACCGCGACCGGCGGGCCGCCGCCCGGTCGCACACGCCCGCCTTCGACGAGGTGGCGGAGCAGGTCGAGAACCGGCTGGAGCGCGAGCTGGTCCGGCGCTGCCTGCGCGCGCTCACCGAACTGCAGCGCGAGGCCGTCACGCTCGCCTACTACCGCGGCCTGTCCTACCGCGAGGTGGCCGACCTGCTCGCCGCCCCGCTCGGCACGGTGAAGACCCGGATGCGGGACGGCCTGATCCGCCTCCGCGACTGCTTGGGGGTGGCGTCATGACGACCGGAGCGGACCTTCACACGCTGACCGGCGCCTACGCGGCGCACGCGCTGCCGGATCCGGAGCGCGAGGCCTTCGAGGAACACCTCGCCCGGTGCGCGTCGTGCGCCCAGGAGGTCGCCGAGTTCGCGACCACCCTGGCGCGTCTCGGCGCGGCCGAGACGGTGACCCCGGCGCCGGAGCTCAAGGCGCGGGTGATGAGCGGCATCGGTTCCGTCCGTCAGGTCCCGCCGCCCGCCCGGGCCGCCGTGGCGCGGCCAGGACGGGCCGGTGGGGTGCGCCGCCACTGGCCGAAGCTCGCGCTGGCGGCCTCGGTCGCCGTGGCCGCCACGCTCGGCGGGGTCGCCGTCCACCAGCACGACGAGGCGCGGCAGGCCCGGGCACGGGCCGACCGGCTGGTCGAGCAGCAGGCCGCCCTCGGCTCGCTGTTCACCGCGCCGGACGTCCGGACCACCTCGGCGACGGCGGGGACGGGCAAGGCCACCGTGGTCTGGTCGGAGAGCCGAGGCCGGGCCGGGCTGCTGGCGGCCGGCATGCCCGCGCTGCCGCCGGACCGGACGTACGAGCTCTGGTTCGACGACGCGGGCACCATGCGGCCGGCCGGGCTGTTGCCCGCGGGCACCGGCGCGGTGCTGCTCGACGGTCCGATCGCCGGGGCTGCCGGCGTCGGTGTGACGGTCGAACCCGCCGGAGGCTCGCCGCACCCGACCGGGGCCCCGGTCATGCTGCTGCCGTTCGTCTGACGACGGCCCGGGACCGCCGCCGCCCCGTTCGTCCACGCGGGGCGGCGGCCCTACCCCGCCGCCCGGCCACCGGTCCGGGGCCGGACCGCACCGGTGGCCGCCCGGCGGTCCGGTTCGGCTCCGGTCCCCTGCCGGGCCAATCCGGGCGGGCGGCGGCTCCGAAGCACGGGTGAACCCGACGTCCGGCCGGCCCGGACACGACGGGTGAGCCCGAGAGGACACCAGTGCACATGACCGGAGCAGTCACCCGCAGGACGGCCACCGTGGGACCGCCGCGAACCGGCGACCGCCGGCGGATCGCGGTCGTCGGCGCCGGGGTGGCCGGTCTCACCGCGGCGTACGAGCTCGGGCGCGGCGGCGCCCACGTCGAGCTGTTCGACGCGGCCGACCGGCTCGGCGGCCACGCCCACACCCAGCACGTCAAGGCCCTGGACGGCCGGACCGTGCCGCTCGACACCGGCTTCCTGGTGCACAACCGGCGCACCTACCCCGAGCTGACCCGGCTCTTCGCCGAACTCGGCGTCCGCACGCGCGAGAGCGACATGAGCATGTCCGTCCGGTGCGGGGGCTGCGGCCTGGAGTACGCCGGAGCGCGCGGCCCGGCCGGTCTGCTGGCCCAGCCCGGCAGCCTGCTGCGCGGCCGCTACCTGAGGATGCTCGCCGAGATCCCGCTCTTCCACCGCCGGGCCCGCCGCCTGCTCGCCGGCCCGCCCGGCGACGAGCCGACCCTCGCCGAGTTCCTCCACCGGGGCGGCTTCACCGGCTACTTCGCCGCCCACTTCATGCGCCCGCTGGTCTCGTCGGTCTGGTCCTGCGCCCCGGACCTCGCGGGCGACTACCCGGCCCGCTACCTCTTCACCTTCCTCGACAACCACGGCCTGCTCGGCGTCACCGGCTCCCCGACCTGGCGCACCGTCGTCGGCGGCTCGCACACCTACGTCGACCGGATCGCCGAACGCACCGCCGCCGTCCACCGCGGCGCGCCCGTCCGCGCCGTCCACCGCCACCCCGACGGCGTCACCGTCACCACCGAGGACGGACGCCGCACCGAGGCCGACGCCGTGGTCGTCGCCACCCACGCCGACCAGGCGCTGCGCCTGCTCGGCGACCCGACCCCGGCCGAGAGCCGCGTGCTCGGCGCGTTCCGCTACTCCCGCAACCCCACCGTGCTCCACCGCGACGCCGGGCACCTGCCCCGCGCCGTCTGGGCCCGCGCCTCCTGGAACTACCTGACGCCCGACTGCCACGGCCGCTCCGGGACGGCCCGGGTCAGCTACCACCTCAACCGCCTGCTCGGACTCGACACCCCCGAGGACTACCTGGTCACCCTCAACGAGGACCTGCACCAGCCCGTCCCGGAGGCCCTCGTCGTCTCCCGGACGGTCTACGAGCACCCCCTCTACACGACCGAAACCGTCGCCGCCCAGCGCCGGCTGCCCGAGCTCACCACCGCCCGCACCGCCTACGCCGGCGCCTACCACGGCTGGGGATTCCACGAGGACGGCTGCCGCTCCGGGCTCGCCGCGGCCCGCGCCCTGCTCGGGGCGGCGGCGCCGTGACCGGGCCCGCCCGCACCCGCCCGGCGGAGCCCCGCCCCGGTGCCGCCGCCGTCCCGCTGCCCGGGCCCTGGGGCGCCGCCCTGTACGAGTGCCGCATCACCCACGTCCGGACCACCCCGCTCCGGCACGCCTTCCACCACCGGACCCGTCTGTGGCTCACCGACCTCGACCACCCGCCCCGGATCCCCGCACCGCTGCGCCCCCTGGCCGCGATCCGCGCCGCCGACCACCCCGGCGACCCCCGGCACGGCCTGCGCCGCACCCTGGACGCCTACCTCGCCGGCCGGGGGATCCACCTCGACGGCGGGCAGGTACTGATGCTCACCCAGGCCCGCTCGCTCGGCCACGTCTTCAACCCGCTCACCGTCTACTGGTGCCGTGACCGGACCGGCCGCCCGGTCTGCACCGTCGCCGAGGTGCGCAACACCTACGGGCAGGCCCACCGCTACCTGCTGCGCCCCGACCAGGACGGCACCGCGACCGCCGCCAAGGAGTTCCACGTCTCGCCGTTCTTCCCCGTCGACGGCGCCTACCGGCTGCACCTGCCGGAACCGGACGAACGGCTCCGCCTCACCGTCCACCTCGATCTGCCCGCCGGCCGTGCGTTCACCGCCACCGTGCGGGGCACCCGCGCCCCCGCGACCGCGTGGACGGTCCTGCGCGCCGCCCTCCGGCACCCGCTGGCCACCTACGCGGTCAGCGCGCACATCCGGTTCCAGGGCATCCGGCTGCTGCTGCGGGGACTGCCCGTCCACCCGCGTCCGGACCGCCCCGGGCCGCCCGCCCACCGACCCGACCGACGAGAGGCGCACCTGCCGTGACCGCCCCTGCCCACCCACCCGCCGTCCGGCCCGCGGCCGTCGACCCGCTCCGCTGGCCGGACGTCGCCGCCCGCCCGCACAGCCCGGTGCGAGCCGCCGTCGCCGGCCGGCTGCTCCGCCGGGCCGCCCGGCTGCGCGGCGTGCGCGTCGACCTGCCCGGCGGCCGCCTGCCGGTCCCGGCGCCGCGGGACGCCCCGGTCCTGCGGCTGCACCACCCCGAGGCCTTCCTGCACCGGATCGGTGCCGCCGGGCTGATCGGCTTCGGCGAGTCCTACCAGGCCGGGGAGTGGGACTCGCCCGACCTGGTCCGGCTGCTCACGGCGCTCGCCGCCGACCCCGCCGCCCTGGTCCCGCCCGGCACCGCCCTGCTGCGGCCCCTGGTGTGCCGGCGCCGGCCGGCCCACGACCTCGGCACCGCCGACAACGCGCGGCAGAACGTCCACCGCCACTACGACCTCTCCAACGACCTCTTCGCGCTCTTCCTCGACCCGACCATGACCTACTCCTCGGCGCTCTTCCCCACCGGTCCCGACGGCGCCCCGCACGCCACCCGGCCGGACCTCCCGGCGGCCCAGCACCGGAAGATCGACCGGCTGCTCGACCTGGCGGCCGTCGGGCCGGGCAGCCGGGTCCTGGAGATCGGCACGGGCTGGGGCGAACTGGCCCTGCGCGCCGCCGCCCGCGGCGCCACGGTCGTCAGCCTGACCCTCTCCCGGGAACAGCTGGTGCTCGCCCGCCACCGGATCGCCGCGGCCGGGCTCGCCGACCGGGCCGAGGTGCGGCTGTGCGACTACCGCGAGGCCGAGGGCCGGTACGACGCGGTGGTCAGCGTCGAGATGGTCGAGGCGGTCGGGAGGCGGTTCTGGCCGGACTACTTCCGCGCCCTCGACCGCGCCCTCGTGCCGGGCGGCCGGGCCGCCGTCCAGTCGATCACCATGCCGCACGAGCGGATGACGGCCGCCGCCGACACCTACACCTGGATCCTCAAGTACGTCTTCCCCGGCGGGCTGATCCCCTCGGTCCGGGCCCTGGGCGAGGCGGCGGCCGGCCACAGCAGACTGCTGCTGGCCGACTCCACGGGCTTCGGCCCGCACTACGCCGAGACGCTGCGGCTCTGGCGCGAGCGGTTCACGGACCGGGCCGCGGAGGTGGCAGACCTCGGCTTCGACGAGGTGTTCCGGCGGACGTGGGAGTTCTACCTGGCCTACTCGGAGGCCGGCTTCCGCAGCGGCTACCTCGACGTGCGGCAGCTGCTCTTCACCCGGCCCGGCGAGGTCCCGCCGCCGCGCCGGGAGGCCGGGGCCGACCGATGAACGCGGCGGCCTCCCAGGGCGCCGCCGGCCTCGGGGACCTGCCGGCCTTCGCGGTCGGTACCGCCGGCGCGGCCGGTGCGGCGCTCGCGGTCATGGCCGTCGCCGCCGCGGTCGGGATCCGGACCGGCCGGCACCGCGTGGTGGACGTCGCCTGGGGCCTCGCCTTCACCGCCGTCGCCCTCACCTGCTTCGGCCTCTCGGCCGGCCACGGCGATCCGGTACGGCGGGCTCTGGCGGCCGGACTCACCACCGTCTGGGGCGTCCGGCTGGCCGTCCACCTCGCCCGCCGCGCCCGTGGCGCACCGGAGGACCCGCGCTACGAGCGGATGCTCGGTCGGGTCCCGGCCGAGCGCCGCACCGGCTACGCGCTGCGCAAGGTCTACCTCCTCCAGGCGGCCCTGGTCTGGTTCGTCTCGTTGCCGGTGCAGGCGGCCGGGTACCTCCCGGGACCACCCGGGCCGGTGGTCTGGGCCGGCGCCGCCCTGTGGGCGGTCGGCCTGGCCTTCGAGGCGGTCGGCGACCACCAGCTCGCCCGGTTCCGCGCGGACCCCGCCAACCGCGGCCGGATCATGGACCGGGGACTGTGGGGCTGGACGAGGCACCCGAACTACTTCGGCGACGCGTGCGTCTGGTGGGGCCTGTTCCTGCTCGGCGCCGACACGGCCGTCGGCTGGGCGTTCACGGGCAGCCCGCTGCTGATGACCTGGCTGCTGGCCTACGGCAGCGGGCGGCCGATGCTGGAGCGGCAGCTCGGCGCCTCGAAGCCGGGCTGGGCCGCGTACGCCGCCCGGACCAGCTCCTTCCTGCCGCGCCCGCCGCGGCGGACCCGGCCGCCCGGACCGGCGCGCTGACGGATCCGGGCCGGAAGCAGGCCCCGCTTCCGGCCCGTTCGGGGTACGTTCGATGGCAGGGCCATTGGTCCCCGGCTGTCAGCCCCTTGGCCCCTGGCGGTTCCCCCGCCCGGGGGAGATGCTCCAGGTGTACCGGCCGGACGTCCGGCTGTCCGGCCGAACGACGCTCGTGGACGAGGTGAACCGGCGTGCACCACGCCAACGTCGCATCAGTGATGACCACCCCCGTGGTCCGGATCGCCCCCGAGACCGGCTTCCGGGAGATCGTCGCGCTGCTGACCGAGTACGACATCACCGGTGTGCCGGTGGTGGACGGGGACGGCCGGCCGCTCGGCATCGTCTCCGAGGCGGACCTGCTGCTCACCCTGGCCGCGCAGGAGGACCAGGGCAGCCTGCTGCCGCCCCCCGGGTTCTCCCGCACCGGTCCCGGCGGCGCGGTGACGGCCGTCGACCTGATGACCGGCCCCGCCGTCTGCACGACCCCCGACACCAGCGTGGTCGCGGCGGCCCGGCTGATGAGCCGGCACGGCGTGAAGCGCCTGCCGGTGCTGGACGAGGACGGCCGGGTCTTCGGGATGGTCAGCCGGGGCGACCTGCTCCGGGTCTTCCTGCGCGAGGACCGGGTGATCCGCCGGGAGATCGTCGAGGAGGTGCTGGGCGTGGTCGAGGGCGTCAGCCCGGCCGAGGTCGGCATCGAGGTGGACCAGGGCCGGGTGGTGCTCAGCGGCACCGTGCCGGAGCCGCACCTCATCCCGATCGTGCTGAACCTGTGCCGCTCGGTCGACGGCGTCGTCTCGGTCACCGACCGGTTGAGCGCCGAGACCTTCGGCGGCGAGCCGGCGAACGGTGAATCCGCCGGGGACGAGCCCTCCGGGGAGCCGTCGGTCGGCGACGGGCCCTTCGGTGGCGGATCCGTGTCCGCCGGTAGGGGCGTGCGCGGTGGCAACGCGCGCGGTAGTGGTGCGCCCACGCCCGTCGGCTGATCCCGTGCGCCGGCGCACCCGGCCCGCCCCGCCCCGACCGGGGGGCGCCAGGTCTGGACCCGGAGCCTCCGGTTCGCATACTGCGCTTCGTGCCGGGTAAATCACTCTCCGTGTGCGGCGGTATCCGGCCGCCGCGCCGCCGGGGCACCGGGGAGGCAGCCGTGGCCGTCGTGTTCGACGCCGACTTCACATCGACCAGCCAGTGGATCGCGGGCCGCAGCAGCGCCTATCCCCGGATGGGGCCGACCAACCGGGGCGATCACAAACTCGACTTCCTCAGCCGCGCCCACTGCCCCGGAGGGGTGTTCGCCGCCACCCGGCGGCACGGCGGTGACCTGTGGACCTGCAACCTGCTGACCACCGAGGGGAGTCCGGAGGGATTCCAGGCCCGCACCGGTGACACCCTCACCGCGCGGGTCACCCTGCCCGTCGAGCTGGGCGCCTGGCCCGCGATCTGGACCTGGCGGGAGGGTGGCAGCGAGGTGGACGTCTTCGAGTACCACCCGAACCACCCCGACCTGCTGGAGATCTCCAACCACGTCCGGGGCGGGTACCGGTACTGGCACGGCGCCGACGCCGGGATAGCCCCCGGCGCGACCTTCGACCTGCGGACCGTCTTCGGCGCCCACTCGGTGGACTGGTTCGTCGACGGCACGCTCATCCACGCCGACCGGCGCGGTGTCGGGCCGAACTGGCACGCCTTCCTGATCGTCAACCTCTCGGTCGCGGACGGGACCTACCACGACCGGCCGCCGGTCCTCGGGCCGGACCGGCTCAGCTGGGTCTGCCACAGCCTCCGCGTCGAGCGCTGAGCGGCGAGCGCCGAAACGGCGAGGCGGTGAAGCGGCGGGCGTCGAGCCGTGCCGCGAGGCGTCGGGCGGTGCCGCGAGGCGTCGGGAGGCGTCGTCCGCGCGTCAGTACTCGGGCGGGAACATCGCCGTGATCAGGCCGCGCGGGCCCGAGCGCTGGAACCAGACCACCCGGCGGTACGGGCCGATGTACGCCGGGTACGCGACGTACAGATCGTCCCGCGGGGCTCCCTCGTTGCCGGGCGCGAGCGCGGCGTCGACCGCGTCGGCGGCGATGGTGCGCAGCAGTGCGTGCGCCGTCGGGGCCGCCGCGGCGGGTGCGATGGCGAGGGCGGTGAGTTCGAACCAGAGCGCGGTGGAGACGTAGCTGACGGGGGAGTGGCGCAGGGTCGGGTGCGGCTGCGGGTCCTGGTAGCGGAGCAGCACCCCGGCCGCGACCTGGCGCTCGCGGTCGTCGGCCGGTGGGTGGTGGTTCATGGGTTGCCACGCTACCCCTCCGGGCCCGGGCGGGCAGCGCCCCGGCGGTGGCGGTGGCGGTGGGTGACGGGTGTGCCGGCATGCCGACGGGCCCGCCGCACTCGCGTGCGGCGGGCCCGTCCCGTTCCCGGCGTCCCGTTCCCTGCGTCACCGCGTTTCGCGGCGGTGTGCCCCGGGGGCTGCGGCGCCTCTGGGTGTCGGCGCTCCGGGGCCCCGTTGCGGAGGCTCCGCCCGGCTACTCGACGACGAGCTCGACCGGGATGTTGCCGCGGGTGGCGCGGGAGTAGGGGCAGACCTCGTGCGCCTGCTTCACCAGCAGCTCGCCGGTCTCGCCCGCCAGCGAGTCGGGCAGCTCGACCCGGAGGACCACCGAGAGGCCGAACCCGGCGCCGTCCTTGCCGATGGAGACCTCGGCCGTCACCGAGACCTCGCCGGTGTCGACCCGCGACTGCCGGCCGACCAGGCCCAGCGCGCTCGCGAAGCAGGCGGCGTAGCCGGCGGCGAACAGCTGCTCCGGGTTGGTGCCCTCGCCGTTGCCGCCGAGCGCGGGCGGCATGGCCAGGGCGAGGTCCAGCCGGCCGTCGGAGCTGACGGTGCGGCCCTCCCGGCCGTTCGCGGTGGCGGCTGCGGTGTAGAGCGCGTCCATGGTCCGTTCCTTCCGTCCTGCTGTGGTCGGTGTCTTCGGTGTCCCGGTGTCGGGTCGGCCGCCGTTTCCGGGCGTCCCGACGAGGACAAGTAGAGCACGCAATTAAGTTGCGCACAACTCAATGGCGTAGGAGGCATCGCTACCATGGAGGCATGACCACGCTCCCCGACCGGCCGGACGCCGAGTTGCTCCGCCTCGACCAGCAGATCTGCTTCTCGCTGAACGCGGCCTCGCGCGCCTTCGGCGGCGTCTACCGGGTGCTGCTCAAGGACCTCGGGCTCACCTACCCGCAGTACCTGGTCATGCTCGTCCTCTGGGAACAGGGCGAGCTGCCCGTCAAACGGATCGGCGAGCACCTCCGGCTGGACTCGGGCACCCTGTCCCCGCTCCTCAAGCGGCTGGAGGCGGCCGGCCTGGTGCGCCGCGAGCGCAGCCCGGAGGACGAGCGATCGGTCACCGTCAGCCTCACCGAGGACGGCGCCGCCCTGCGCGAGCGGGCCGGCCAGGTGCCGCGCCGCCTCCTCACCGCGACCGGCCTTCCGGTCGACGACCTCGCCGAACTCCGGGCCCTGCTCGACCGGGTCACCGTCGCCCTCGACGCGGCCGTTCCCGACCTGACCGAGGGGTGACCCAGGGCTGACCGGCACCGACGTCCGGCACCGACGTCCGACCGGCCGCCGCAGTCCGGCCGGGCTGCGGCGGCCGGTCGCCGCAGCCGGGTGCGGGCGCACGGCAGCGGGGCCCCCCCGGGGGGGGGCGGGCGGGGGCCGCGGTGGGGGGGGGGGGGGCACCCGGGGCGGTCGGCGTAGGTCCCCGGCACGGGCCACAACCCCTAGTGCGGCGCCCTCAAGAACGGCGCG
>NZ_JBEXNT010000165.1:0-18293 GCF_040611255.1 Kitasatospora sp. NPDC002965
GCCGCCCGCCCCCCCGCCCCCGCCGCCGCCGCCCGGCGCGGGGCCGCGCCGGTGCCGGCCGTGGCGACCGGGCACCGCGGGGCGGCCTTCGAGGTCCCCAGGGCCCTCCCCCCGGGGGGACGGCCCCGGCGGCACCCGCTCACGGCCCCGGGGAGGCGGCTCCGCCGTCGCAGAGGCGGCGGAGCAGACCGTCCAGGTCGAGGTGGGCGGGTTCCCGGCCGGAGGGCACGAGGCTCTCGGTCCGGGCGAGGAAGGCCCTGACCCGTTCGGCCTGGGCACTCAGGACGACACTGCTGCCCTCGCCGGTGAGGGTGATGAGGACGGTCCCGGACCGTTCGCCGCCACCGGGGCGCACGGAGACGCTGCCGATGCCGGCCCGGTCGTGCAGACCGGCCGCGAGGAGTTCTCGGGCGAAGACCCAGGTGATCGGCGTGGCCAGGTCGGTGTGGTTGTCCAGGAAGACGGCATAGGGATCGGCGGTGCGGTAGCGCAGCCGCGCGGGGACGGAGAGGGTCAGGCCGGGGCAGACGACCACCCGGAGGTCGAGGGCCGTCGCGCAGCCCTCCTCGGCGGCACGCTGGTCGGGGACGCGCGGGGTCTCGTACGTCATGACCGCCCCCGGACGGGAAGCCGGGTGACGGCTGGACGGGCGCCTACCGCAGGGCGGGCGCGCAGAATCGTTTCTTCAAGGGCGCCGCGACGGGCGGGGAAGTCAGGGCTCACGGCAGGAACAACGAGCCACATCGACTTCGGCAACCCACCCTGCACGAGGGATCGGTCCGCCGCCCGACGGGCGGGGCTCCGCCCCCGCACCTAGGCTGACGCCACGACGCAAGGCGCTCCGGACGAGGCGCTCACCGGACCGGGCACGCCCCCCACCCGCCGGTCCAGGAACGGAACCCCCATGCACCCTGTCGTACGCGCGGCCGGCGCGCTGGGCCTGGCCGCGGCGCTGCTCGCCCCGACGGCCTCCTGCGGGAGCGGTCCCTCCGACGCCGGCTCGTCCGGCCCGGCCTCGCCGGCCTCCCCGCCGGCCACGTCGCCCGCCCCGACCACCGCCACGACGCCTCCGGCCGCCGCGAGCGGCTCGACCCCACCGGCCACCCCGCCGGCCACCGTCCCGCCCCTGCCCGCCGCGCTCACCGGCCAGCAGCTCACCTGGCAGACCTGCCCGGCCCCGTCCGTCGCCGAGGGCAGCGGCCCCGCCCCGGGCACCCCCTGGGAGTGCGCCACCCTGAAAGCCCCGCTCGACCACACCGCCCCGGACGGCCGGACCGTCGACCTCGCGCTGATCCGCGCCAAGGCCACCGGCCCGCAACCCCGGATCGGCTCCCTGATCTACAACTTCGGCGGCCCCGGCGGCTCCGGCATCACCACGCTGCCCGCCGCCGCGAAGGACTACGCCGACCTCAACACCCGCTACGACCTGGTGAGTTTCGACCCGCGCGGGGTCGGCAACAGCGCGGGCGTGACCTGCCTCGACGACCGGGCCACGGACGCCCTCGCCGGCGTCGACGGCACCCCCGACACCGACGACGAGGTCACGGCCCTGGACGCGTCCAACGCCCGCTACACCGCCGCCTGCGAGCAGAACTCGGGCCCCGTCCTGCCGTTCGTCGACACCGTCTCCGCCGCCCGCGACCTGGACCTCCTGCGCCAGGTGCTCGGCGACCCGAAGACGCACTACTTCGGACTCAGCTACGGCACCGAACTGGGCGGCGTCTACGCACACCTGTACCCGCAGAACGTCGGACACCTGGTGATGGACGCCGTGGTCGACCCGACCAAGGACCCGGCGCAGTCCTCGCTCGGCCAGGCCAAGGGCTTCCAACTCGCCCTGGAGAACTTCATGAAGGCCTGCGCCGCCCAGGCCGGCACGTCCTGTCCGACCGGTGGGGGCGGAGCCGAGGGGACCGGGCGGATCACCGGCCTGCTCCGCAGCCTCGACGGCGCACCGCTGCCCACCGACGACGGCCGACGGCTCACCCAGGACCTCGCCGTCACCGGCATCGCCGCCGCCCTGTACAGCCAACAGACGTGGAACGCCCTGGCCGTGGGCCTCCAGGAGGCCATGCAGGGGGGCACCGGCACCACCCTCCTGGCACTCGCCGACGCCTACCTCGGCCGCGACGCCCAGGGCCGCTACAACAATTCCGCCGCCGCCAACCGGGCCATCTCCTGCGCCGACGACAAGCAGCGCTACAGCGACGCCGACGTCCGGTCCGGGCTGCCGGAGTTCCGCCGGGCCTCGCCG
Source organism: Kitasatospora sp. NPDC002965 (assembly GCF_040611255.1). Lineage (NCBI taxonomy): Bacteria > Bacillati > Actinomycetota > Actinomycetes > Kitasatosporales > Streptomycetaceae > Kitasatospora > Kitasatospora sp. NPDC002965. The sequence goes on from NZ_JBEXNT010000165.1 coordinate 2,255, forward strand.
GTGTTCGGCGAGTTCACCGCCTGGGGCCTGATCGGCTGCACGGGCTGGCCGGTGCCCGGACGGTCCGACCACCCCGAGGTGTCCGCCCCGGGCTCGGCCCCGATCCTCGTCGTCGGCAACACCGGCGACCCTGCCACCCCGTACGAGGGCGCGCGGGCGATGGCCCGCGAACTCGGCGCGGGCGTCGGCATCGGCATCACGCTGGAGGGCCAGGGCCACGGAGGCTACGACACCGGCAACCCCTGCCTGAAGCGGGCGGTCGACGGGTACCTGCTCGCCGACGAGGTCCCGGCCGACGGCACCGTCTGCCGGTAGCCCTCCTGCGGCACCCGTGGGCACTCCCGGTGCTCCCCTGTGTTCCCCTGTGCTCCCGGTGCTTCTCGGAGCTTCCCGGTGCTTCTCGGCGGACCGGCGGGTCCGCGCCGTCGTTCAGGCGGCCGACGCGGCCAGCTCGCGCACCGCGTCGGCGACGGCCCGGAAGTCGTTGCGCAGGATCTTGGAGTGGTTGCTCGCGACCTTCGCACTGACGCGGATGTTGGGGCGACGGGCGAGCACCGGGTCGAGGTTCGAGCGGATCTGCTCCATCAACTTCGCTTCGCCGCCCAGGTTCCCGCCCGTGGCGAGCACGTACCGCACCTGCGCGGTCGCGCGCTCGAAGACCGGGTCGAGGGCGGCGGGCGCGCAGAGCTCGTTGGCCTCGATGTTGATCTCGGCGTGCTGCGCGGCCCTCATCCGCGCGGCCATGCCGATCCGGCGGGCGACCGGGAACAGCGGGCTCATCCGGCGGAAGAGCTTCCGGATCTGCTCCCGGGCGGCGTCGTCGAGCCACTCGTGCGGCAGGGCGCCGTCCACCGGCACCACCCCCGCGACACGGTCCGGGTTCCGGGCGGCCCAGTGCATCGCGATCATCGCACCGTAGGACCAGCCCACCAGGATCGGCCGCTCCACGCCCCTCGCTTCGAGGACGGCGTCGACGTCACGCAGGCACGCTTCGAAGGAGTAGTCCGCCGAACGCTCCGACCCGCCCCGGGCGCGCTCGTCGTAGGTGATGTGGCGGAAGTCGCCGCCGAGTTCGGCGATGACGCGGCGCCAGTGCGACTGGTCGGCGTAGGAGCCGTTGAGGTAGACGACGGGGCGGCCGGACCAGCCGGTGTCGGTCACGGCCAGGGCGGTGTCGTCGACCGACACCGTGCCGGTCCACACGGATTCCTTGAGGATCGTGGTCATTGCTCGTCTCTTCTTTCCGGGGTCGGAACGGATCGGCGGTGGTGGTGGACGGCGATGGCGCCGCAGGGGGTGGAGCGGGAAAGCCGTGGAGCGGGAAAGCCGTGGAGCGGGAGGCCCGTGGAGGCGCGAACGGTGGGGGCGTGCCGATCAGAGGCTGTGGGCGGTGATGTCGCCGTGGGCGGTGGTCGCGTGGATGGCCAGGTCGACGGTGCCACCGGTGTTCCGGAGCGCGTTGTGGATCCGGCCGTAGCCGGTCCCGGCGTCCAGGGAGGCGGAGACGCCGCGCGCGGCGCCGACCTCGATCCCGCCGTACTCGGTGCGCAGGGTGACGGTGCCGCGGTGGGCCTCGGCGATGCGGAGGTCACCCTTCTGGGTGCTGATCTGCGCGGGGCCGCCGAGGCGGCCGACCGAGACGTCGCCGGCCTGCAGGGTGAGGCGGGCTCCGGCGGTCTCGTCGAGCTTGACCGCGGCCCGCGCGCCCTCGAAGGCGACGTCGCCGAGCCGTCCGACGCCCCGGAGTTCGGCGTCGGCGGCCTTGGCGTCGACCCGGGAGCCGGCGGGCAGCCGGACGGTCACCTCGACGGACCCGGAGGGGCCGAAGAACTGGTTCTTCGCCGGCGCGGCCTCGATCCGCAGGACGCCGTCGCGGTACTCGACCGCGGTCTGCTCCGCGGCCTTCACGTCGCGGCTCTTCGAGGGGTCCGCGGGGAGGATCTCGACCACGGTGTCGGCGCGGTCGGCGGCGATGAACCGGATGCGCCCCGCGGGGATGTCGAGGAGGGCGGAGACCGGGGCGGGGGTGTCGAACTTCTGCATGGTGCCTGTCCTTCGGCTCGTTGTTTCTGACAACGGAAAAGCTACGTTGCTTTCCAAGTCGCGGCAACAAGCTCATTGCGCAGAACATTAATCATCGCAGGTCAAAGGCAATTAATCGTTGCAAGAGTCCTGGCAGCGAAAGCAACGACCACCCTCCATTCGTTGCAATGAATTGGGCGTGAACGCCACGCCGAGGGCCCCGACGGCCCCGGCGGGGGGCTGCGGCGCCCGGGGGCGGGACCGCCCGGCGGGAGCGCCCGGCGGGAGCGCCCGGCGGGACCGCCCGGCGGGAGCGCCGGCAGGCACCCCGGCGGCCGGCCGACCGCCCCACCCTGCGGAGATCGCCATCTCCCACCCCGGTGACCGGCCCCCGCCCGGCACGCCCTACCGTGGGCCCCGGAAAGGGGTACCGCCATGAGCGCCAACTCGCGACCACCGCAAGGAAACCTGGCCCTGCTCGACCCCTCGCGGCCGTTCGCCGAACGGGTCGCGGGGCTGGTCCGGGCCTGGGAGGACGACGGCCGGGCGGCCTACCGCCTGGTGGACGGGCGGGCCCTGCTCGCCCTGTACTGCTGGCATCTGGGCACCGCCCGCCCCGGCACCGACACGGACGCACCGGACGACCCGGCCACGGACTCCTACGTCACCGCCGCCTTCGCGGCGAACGGCGGCACCGCCGGCTGGGACGCGTTGCTCCGCGAACGCGCCACCTGCTCCTGCCACGGCCGGAGTTGGCGACTGGAGAACATCTCCGTCTGCCTCGGCTGCCTGGGGTACGTCTGCTACGAGAACCCCGGCCCGTGCTGTCCGGGAGCCGCCGTCGTCGGGTGAGACGACGGGATCCACCGCGCCGCCGCTCACCGCGCCCCCCGCCGTCACGCTCTCACGCCGTCACGCTCTTACGCCGTCAGGCCCCGCGCTCTCGGACCTGCGCACCGCCGAGCAGTCGGGCCAGCTCGGCCGCCGGACCCTCCGGCAGGCTGCCGTGGACCAGCTCCGTGCGGTGCACCAGCCGCGGCGCGCGGACGGGCACGGCCACCACGCCCGGGGCGCCGTCCAGGACCGACGCGGGAAGGACGGCGAGGCCGTGACCGGCGGCGACCAGGGCGAGCAGACCGCGGACGTCGGTCCCGAGGTAGCGGGCGGCGGGACGGAAGCCGTCGACGGCGGTCGCCGCCCGCAGCCGGGCGCCGGTCGGCGCCAGGCCGGGGGCGTCCAGCCAGCGGGCGGCGGACAGGTCGGCGAGCGAGAGGCCGGGCCGACCGGCCAGCGGATGGCCGGTCGGCAGGGCGACGGCGAGCGGCTGCTCGGCGACCGCGACGGTGCGCAGCGGGCCGACGTCGGGCAGCGGGAGCGGATCGCTGGGGGCGGCCGGGCCGTCGATCAGGGCGAGGTCCACCGCGCCGGTGGCCACCTCGGCGGGCAGCGCGTCCTGGGCGACCACCCGGACCGTCAGATCCGTCCGCGGGTACGCCCGGCGTACGTCGGCGAGCGCGCCCCCCAGGACCGCGCCGATCGCCAGCGGGGTCGCTCCGACCACCAGGCGGGCGCTCGGAGCGCCGACCAGGCGTGCGACGTCCGCGCGCGCCGCATCCAGCCGTAGCAGCAGGGAGGCGGCGTGCTCCAACAGCCGCGCGCCGGCCTCGGTCGGGGCGACCGGGCGGCGGGCGAGCACGGCGGCCCCGAGATCCGCCTCCAGCGCGGCGATCTGCTGGGAGACGGCGGACTGCGTGTAGCCGAGCTCGCGGGCGGCCTCGGAGAAGGAGCCCAGCCGGACCACCGTGACGAAGGTGCGCAGCTGCTGCGGGTCCACCTGGTATCAGTCCTTCTGATCGACGGGTAAGGAATCATCGTTGGCACTGATGTGGCAACGCGGGTCAGGATAGCCGCATGACCTACCGCACCCCCCGGCTCGCCCTGGTCGGCGACCGCTCCCCCGCCGTCCGCTCGCACGCCCGGATCCCCGGGCTGCTCGACGTGCTCGCCACCCGCGAGCAGCTCGTGCTGGACGCCTACTGGATCCCCACCGAGGACGCCGTGGCCCCCGGCGCCCTCGACGGCTTCGACGCGATCTGGCTGCTGCCCGGCAGCCCGTACCGCAGCGAGGCGGGCGCGGTGGCCGCCGTCCGCACCGCCCGCGAGCACCGCATCCCCTTCCTCGGCACCTGCGCCGGCTTCCAGCACGCCGTGCTGGAGTACGCGCGCGACGTCTGCGGCCTCGGCTCCGCCGCGCACGGCGAGAGCCACCCGGAGGAGGAGGATCAGGTGATCGTGCCGCTCACCTGTTCCCTGGTCGGACACGAGGGCGCCGTGCACATCACGTCCGGCTCGCTCGCCGAGCGCGTCCTCGGCACCACCCGCACCCTGGAGCGGTACCACTGCGCGTACGGGCTGAACGACGCCTACCTGGAGCAGCTGCGCACGCACGGGCTGCGGTTCAGCGGCGTGGACGACTCGGGCGAGCTGCGGATCCTCGAACTGCCCGGGCACGAACACCCGTTCTTCCTCGCCTCGCTGTTCCAGCCCGAGCTGGCCGGGGACGGCACCCAGGTCCACCCGATGATCCGGGCCCTGGCCACCGCCGCCGTCGGCCACGCCGCCACCCCCCGGACCGAAGGAGCGAACGCATGACCACCGACCCCACCGGCAGCGCCGACCACACCACCGGCGCCACCGAGATCGCCGGGGTGGCGATCCCCGACAGCCGGCTCGCCGCCGAGGCCACCGAGCTCGTCCGGGACACCTCCACCGAGCTGCTCTACCACCACTCGCGCCGGGTCTACCTGTTCGGCGCCCTCCAGGGCCACCGCCGCGGGCTCGCCTTCGACCCCGAGCTGCTCTACCTCGCCGCGATGTTCCACGACGTCGGCCTCGCTCCCGAGCACCGCTCGTCCGGCCGCCGGTTCGAGGTCGACGGCGCCGAGGCGGCCGCCGCCTTCCTCCGCGCCCACCAGGTGCCGGAACAGCGGGTCCGGCTGGTCTGGGGGGCGATCGCCCTGCACACCACGCCCGGTGTTCCGGAGTACCTGGAGCCGGAGATCGCGCTCACCACGGCCGGTGTGGAGCTGGACGTGCTCGGCATCGGCTACCACGACCTGCCCGCCGGGGCCCGGGACGCGGTGGTCGCCGCCCACCCCCGGCCGGACTTCAAGCGCGGCATCCTGCGCGCCTTCCACGAGGGCATCGCGCCCAAGCCGGAGACGGCGTTCGGGAACGTCAAGGCCGACGTGCTGGCCCGGTTCAGCCCGGGGTTCGAGCGGACCGACTTCGTCGACGTGATCGAGGGCTCCGACTGGCCCGAGTGAGCCACCGGCCCCGGCCGGACGCGGCCCGGCGCGCTGACACACCGGCCGCACCGCCTGCCCGGGCCGCACCGGTCGCCCGGGTCACATCGGCAGCGAGCGCAGCCGGACCGGCCCCTCCGGCCACTCGGTCCCCGCGGCCAGCGGGGTCCACATGGTCCGCAGCGGCATGAGGGCGACCCGCCCTTCGGGCTGCTCCACGTGGACGTCCGCCAGCAGCTCCCGCCAGCCGAGCCGCCGGTAGACCGGGACCAGCGGCGGCCGGCAGAACAGCAACGCACGGCGGTGGCCCAGCGTCCGCGCGTGGTTCAGGGCCGCGCCGACCACCGCGCGCGCCAGGCCCCGCCCCCGCAGCTCGGCGGCGACGGCGACCCCGCCGACACCCATCACCTCCAGGTCCACGCCGCCCACCGTCAGCGGCAGCCGGAGCAGCCCGGTGTGGGCGACGAGTCGGCCGTCCTCCACCGCCCGTACGCCGAAGTGGACCTCCTTGGGCAGCCAGGTGAGCCCGGTGTCCGCGACCCCGTACGGGTCGGGGCCGTCGCCGAGGATCTCGGCCTGTTCGGGCGGGCCGTACCGGTCGAGGGTGACGACCGTCGGAGCTATGTGATCAGCCATTACTCCATGATCTGCGCCGCACCGACGGTCTGACCAGATCGGATTCGATCAGATCCGGTCAGATTCAGTCAGAAGTCAGGCGTGACGCGCCTTCAGTTCCGACCAGACGTCAGCGACCCTCGGAGCCAGGTCCGTCAGCGGGCCGCTGTTGTCGATCACGACGTCGGCGATCGCCAGCCGGTCGGCCCGGCCCGCCTGGGCCGCCATCCGGGCCCGCGCCTCCTCCTCGGCCATGCCGCGCAGGCGGACCAGCCGGTCGATCCGCACACCGTCCTCCGCATCGACCACGATCACCAGGTCGTAGAGCGGGGCGAGGCCGTTCTCGGCGAGGAGCGGGACGTCGTGCACCACCACCGCGTCCGGGGAGGCGGCCGCCTCCAGCTCCGCCGACCGCGCCCGCACCAGCGGATGGACGATCGCGTTCAGCGCCGCGAGCCGCTCCGGGTCGGCGAAGACGATCGCCCCGAGCGCCGGCCGGTCCAGCGAACCGTCCGCCGCCAGCACGCCCGCGCCGAACTCGGCGGCCACGGCCCTGAGTCCGTCCGTCCCGGGGGCGACCACCTCGCGGGCGATCACGTCGGAGTCCACGATCACCGCGCCGTGGGCGGCCAGCAGCCGCGACACCTCGCTCTTGCCGGCGCCGATGCCGCCCGTCAGTCCGATCTTCAGCATGGCGCCAGGCTACCGGCGCGTCCGTGCCCTCTGGCAAGTACGAGCCGGGGAGCCGTTGCCGTCCGACGGGTACCGGCGACGCCTCACCCCAGGTCCGCGCTCTCCCCCTCGCCCAGCGTGCGAAGCTCCGCGCCCGTCCCCGGCCCGCCCGCCCCCACCAGGCGGGTGTGCACCGCCAGCCCCGCCGGGCTGAGCAGCGCGTCGTGCACCGGCACCACCCGCGGGGCCCCGGTCTCCCGGACGTAGTCGATCAGCTCGCCGACCTTGGTCCACGGCGCGGCGAACGGCAGCAGCAGCGTCTCCACCGGGTGCGGCGGCACGGTCAGCGCGTCCCCCGGGTGGAAGACCCGGCCGTCGAAGAGGAAGCCGACGTTCCCGATCCGGGGGATCTCCGGATGGATCACCGCGTGCCACTCGCCGTGCACGCTCACCCCGATCCCGCCGACCTCGAACGCGTCGCCCTCCCCCACCACCGTGACCCTCGACGCCACGCCGTCCAGCTGCCGCGCCACCGCCGCGTTCGTCCAGACCCGCAGCGCCGGATCCGCCTCCAGCGCCGCCCTCAGCCGGGCCTCCTCGAAGTGGTCCACGTGCTCGTGGGTGATCAGCACCGCGTCCGCCCCCACCACCGCGGCCGGATCGGTGAACGATCCCGGGTCGACGACGACGGCCGCCCCCTCGTGCTCCAGACGTACACAGGCGTGCCCGAACTTGGTCAGTCGCATGGGCAGAACAGTACGACCTGACCGACCCTGGAAGGGTGTGCGCCCTCACCCGGACGCACACCCACAAGTCGGGAGGTCCGGCCATGACCGACGCAATCCGGGCGGAAGGCCTGGTCAAACGGTTCAAGGAGACCCAGGCGCTGGCGGGCGTCGACCTGGTCGCCAGATCCGGCACCGTCCTCGGCCTGCTCGGCCCCAACGGTGCCGGCAAGACCACCGCCGTCCGGATCTTCGCCACCCTGCTGCGTCCCGACGGCGGACGCGCGCTGGTCGGCGGGCACGACGTGGTCCGCGAGGCCGGCCGGGTCCGCGCCCTGCTCGGGCTCACCGGCCAGTACGCCGCCGTCGACGAGAACCTCAGCGGCACCGAGAACCTGCTGATGATCGGGCGCCTGCTCGGCCTGAGCCGCCCGGAGGCCCGCGCCCGGGCGGCCGAACTGCTCGAACGCTTCCGGCTCGGCGACGCGGCCGGGCGCGCCGCCAAGGGCTACTCCGGAGGCATGCGCCGCCGACTCGACCTCGCCGCGAGCCTGGTCGGCCGGCCCCGCATCCTCTTCCTCGACGAGCCGACCACCGGCCTCGACCCGCACAGCCGCGGCGAGGTGTGGGAGCTGCTGCGCGGCCTGGTCTCCGAGGGGGTCACCGCACTGCTCACCACCCAGTACCTCGACGAGGCGGACCGGCTCGCCGACGAGATCGTCGTCATCGACAAGGGCCGGGTGATCGCCGGCGGCACCCCGGACGAGCTGAAGGACCGCACCGGCGGCCAGGTGCTGGAACTGCGCCCGGTCCGCCCGGACGACCTCGACCGGGCCCACGCCCTGATCGGCGAGGCGGCCGGCCCGCAGACCCGGATCGAGGGCGGGGCCGTCACGGCGCCGGTCAACGACCCCGAGCTGATGCCCGCCGTGGTCCGCCGGCTGGACGCCGCCGGGATCGCCGTCGGCGAGCTGGCACTGCGCCGCTCCAGCCTGGACGAGGTCTTCCTCGCCCTCACCGGGCACCGGGCCGAACCCGCGTCCTCCCCCACCGGGGACGCCGAGCAGGGCGACGGCCGGCCGGACGCAGGGCCGGGGGACACCGGCCGCAACGACTCCTACGAGCAGGCCGGGAGGCCGTCATGACCGCCGTCCTCACCGACCGGGCCGCCTCCCCCTCCCCCGGATCCGGCCGGGTCCGGCCCCTCGCCGCGCTCCAGCAGACCGCCACCATGGCCTGGCGCAGCCTGGTCTCCGTCAAGCACAACCCCCTGGAACTGGTCGACTTCAGCGTCACGCCGATCATGTTCGTGCTGCTGTTCACCTACGTCCTGGGCGGCCAGATGGCCGGCTCCCCGCAGGCGTACCTGCAGTACGCGCTGGCCGGGATCATCTGCCAGAACGCCCTCTTCACCACCATGTACACGGCCATGTCGCTCAACTCCGACCTGACCAAGGGCGTCTTCGACCGGCTGCGCAGCCTGCCGATCGCCCGCTCGGCGCCGCTGCTCGGGCGGATCGCCGCCGACCTGTGCAAGCAGCTCTGGGCGATGCTGCTGATGATCGGCCTGGGCACGCTGATGGGGTTCGACCTGACCGAGGGGATCCCCGGGCTCGTCGCGGCGGCGGCGCTGCTGCTCGTCTTCACGGGCGCGTTCTCCTGGGGCGCCGTCCTGATCGGGATGCTGGCGGGCGACGCCGAGAAGGTCCAGGTCTTCGCGTTCGTGCTGATCTTCCCGCTCACCTTCACCAGCAGCGCCTTCGTCCAGGTCGACACCATGCCGGGCTGGCTCCAGGCCTGGGTGAACGTGAATCCGGTCACCCATCTGGCGGACGCCTTCCGAGGGCTGCTCACCGGCGGGCCGGTGGCCGGGCCGGTGCTCTGGTCGCTCGTCTGGGCGGCGGGCATCGCGGCGGTGTTCGTCCCGCTGTCGATGCGCGCCTACCGCGCGCGCAGTTGAGCGCGCCCGCCGCGCGCCCGCCGGACGCCCTAGGAACCGACCGGCGCCAGGCCCGGTTCGACCGCGGGCTCGGGCGCGGCCTCGGGCGCGGGCTCGGCCTCGGGCGCGGCCTCGGCCTCGGTCGCCGACGCCGGCGTGGCCTCTGCCGCGGGCGCGGACGTGCCGCGCGGCGCAGGCAGGACGGCCGACTCGATGGCGGGCAGGTCGACGTGCTCGCTCAGCCCGAACCGGTCGTGCAGGCGGCGCAGCGGAGCCGGGGCCCACCAGTTGAACTCGCCGAAGAAGCTCATCGTGGCGGGGACGAGCAGGCAGCGGACCAGGGTGGCGTCCACCGCCACGGCGACGGCCAGCGCGATGCCCATCTGCTTGACCATCAGCATGTCGCCGAGGGCGAAGCCGGCGAAGACGATCACCATCAGCAGCGCCGCCGAGGTGATGATCCGACCGCTGCGCTGGACGCCGAGCTCCACGGCCCGGGTACAGCTGTGGCCCTTGTCACGCAGCTCCTTGATCCGGGCCAGCAGGAAGACCTCGTAGTCCATCGAGAGCCCGAAGGCGAACGCGAAGACCAGCACCGGGATGAACGTCTCCAGACCCCCGGTGGGGCTGAAGCCGAGCAGTCCGCTGAACCAGCCGTCCTGGAAGACCAGGGTGAGCGCGCCGAGCGAGGCGCCCAGCGAGAGCAGGTTCATCAGGAGGGCCTTGACCGGCATCACCACCGAGCCGGTCATCAGGAAGAGCAGGATCAGCGTGCCCAGCGCGACCAGGCCGAGCGCGATCGGGCCCCGGGTGAGCAGTTCGTGCCGGAAGTCGACCACCGAGGCGGCGCCGCCGGTGACGTGGGTGGTGAGCCCGCCCCGGTCGGCGCGCAGCTCCTCGACCACCTGCTTGGCCTGTCCGCCCTGGGGGTCTCCGTGCACCAGCACGTCGATGGTGGAGACCGTGTCGCTCACCGGCGTCACCGCCCGCACGCCGCTGACACCGGGGATCCTCGCCACCACGTCGTCCGCGTACGCCTGGGCGATCGGTGCGCCACCCTCGACGACGACGGTGACCGGAGCGGGCGAAGCCTGCGGGAAGCGCTGGTCGACGGTGTCGGCGACCTGGCGGCCGGCCGAGGAGTGCGGCAGCACCGCGGCGCCGGAGTTGCGCATGTCGGCGTGGAGGAAGGGGGCCCCGGCGGCCATCAGCAGCGCGGTGCAGGCGAGGGCGACGGGGACCGCGCGCTTGCGGACCCGACGAACGGTGCGGCTGAAGAAGCCCTCGTCGGGGACGGGCGTGGTGGGTGTCTTGATCCGGCGGCCGGCGAAGCCGAGCAGTGCGGGGATCAGGGTGAGGGCGGCGGCGACGGCGATCACCACCACGCTCACGCCCGCGGCGGCGACGGCCCCGAGCACGGGGCTGGTGAAGACGAAGAGGCCGGCGAGGGCCACGGCGACGGTCAGTCCGGAGAAGGCGACGGTCCGGCCGGCGGTGGCCGCGGTCCGTTCGACGGCGGCGGCGATCGACGCTCCGTGCCCGCGTTCCTCGCGGAAACGATTCACCATGAGCAGCGCGTAGTCGATGGACAGACCGAGGCCGAGCACGGTGGCGATCGGCAGCACGCTGGTGTCGATGTCCATGATCTTGCTGAAGCCGAACATGGCCAGCAGGGCACCGCCCACCGAGGCGACCGCGCCGATCACCGGGAGGCTGGCGGCGGCGAGGCCGCCGAAGACCAGCACCATCACGACCAGGGTGACCGGCAGGGTGACGATCTCGCCGAACCGGGTGTCCTTCTCGGTCTGCTTCTTGACCTCGTCCTGGAGCACGAGGTCCCCGCCGACGGTCACCTCGGCACCGTCGGCCCGGACGGCCGCGAGGCGCTGGGTGACGGCGGTGGTCTGTGCGGCGGTGCTGGTGTCGGCCATCCGCACCGAGACCAGGCTCGCCGTGCCGTCGGCCGAGCGCAGCGCGGCGGCGCCCGGGCCGGAGCCGTAGGCGTCGACGGCCGAGGAGACCCCGGGGAGGACGGCGATCTCGGCGGTGGCGCGGGTGACGGCGTCCCGGACGGCCGGGTCGTCCACGGGCTTCCCGTCCACCACGGCGGTGACGGTGCCCCTGGCCGGGTCGGCGGCGGTGACCACCGCGCCGCCGCGGTCGGCCTCCGAGCTCGCCGAGGAGGCGCCGGCCACCGAACCCTCGAAGACCCGCCCGCCGATCAGCACGCCTATGACCAGGATGACCGCCCAGAAACCGAGTACCCAGCGCCGGTGCCGGAAGCAGAACCGGCCGAGGGCGGCAAGACGCCCGTCGACCCTGGGGTCGGCGGCCGTACGGAAGGCGGGAGTCACTGCGGTGCTACGGCGCATGTGCGGGGGGTGCCTAGCGTGTGGGGCCGGGTGAGCGACCCGTCGGGCAACTCATCCCAAGGTAGGGCCTTGGTCCCGAATCACCCATAGCGGTCTGATGAGCCCCTCATCACAAAATTCCTTCACATAAGGAACAAATAAACGGCACCCCCGTGCGCCGCCGGAAAAGCGACGAACCCCACCCGGAGACCGGGTGGGGTTCGTCGGTGACGCTATGCGCTAGTGAGAACCAGCGGCAGGATCAGAGCTTCAGCTCTGGCCGCCGGCCAGCTTCTCGCGCAGGGCGGCCAGGGCCTCGTCCGAGGCGAGAGCGCCGGAGCCCTCGTCGCTGCTGGACGAGTAGGAGCCACCGGCCGCAGCGGCGACGGCGTCGCCACCCTCGGCAGCGGCCTCCGCGTCGGCCTCGCGGCTCTTGATGACCTGGGCCTGGTGCTGCTCGAAGCGGGTCTGGGCCTCGGCGTACTGCCGCTCCCACTCCTCGCGCTGCTTCTCGAAGCCGGACAGCCAGTCGTTCGCCTCGGGGTCGAAGCCCTCCGGGTAGATGTAGTTGCCCTGGTCGTCGTACGAGGCGGCCATGCCGTACAGGGTCGGGTCGAACTCGACCTCGGCCGGGTTGGCACCCAGCGCCTCGTTGGCCTGCTTGAGCGACAGGCTGATGCGACGACGCTCCAGGTCGATGTCGATGACCTTGACGAAGATCTCGTCGCCGACCTGGACGACCTGCTCCGGGATCTCCACGTGGCGCTCGGCCAGCTCGGAGATGTGGACCAGACCCTCGATGCCCTCGTCCACGCGGACGAACGCACCGAACGGAACCAGCTTCGTGACCTTACCCGGAACGACCTGGCCGATCTGGTGGGTACGGGCGAACTGCTGCCACGGGTCCTCCTGGGTCGCCTTCAGCGACAGGGAGACGCGCTCGCGGTCCATGTCCACGTCGAGAACCTCGACGGTGACCTCCTGGCCGACCTCGACAACCTCGGACGGGTGGTCGATGTGCTTCCAGGACAGCTCGGAGACGTGGACCAGGCCGTCGACGCCACCCAGGTCCACGAAGGCACCGAAGTTGACGATCGAGGAGACGACGCCGGAGCGCACCTGGCCCTTCTGCAGGGTGGTGAGGAAGGTCTGGCGGACCTCGCTCTGGGTCTGCTCCAGCCAGGCACGGCGGGACAGGACCACGTTGTTGCGGTTCTTGTCCAGCTCGATGATCTTGGCCTCGAGCTCCTTGCCCACGTAGGGCTGGAGGTCGCGGACGCGGCGCATCTCGACGAGCGAGGCGGGGAGGAAGCCGCGGAGGCCGATGTCGAGGATGAGACCACCCTTGACGACCTCGATGACGGTACCGGTGACGATCCCGTCCTCTTCCTTGATCTTCTCGATCGTGCCCCAGGCACGCTCGTACTGAGCGCGCTTCTTGGACAGGATGAGACGACCCTCCTTGTCCTCCTTCTGGAGAACCAGGGCCTCGATGTTGTCGCCGACGGCGACGACCTCGTGCGGGTCGACGTCGTGCTTGATCGACAGCTCGCGGGACGGGATGACGCCCTCGGTCTTGTAACCGATGTCGAGGAGGACCTCGTCACGGTCGACCTTCACGATGACGCCCTCGACGATGTCGCCATCGTTGAAGTACTTGATGGTCTCGTCGATCGCGGCCAGGAACGCCTCGGCGTCGCCGATGTCGTTGAGCGCGACCTGCGGGGTGGTGCTGAGGGAGGAGTCGGTGGGGCTCGTCATTAGGAAAAGGGCTCCGGTGCGGACATGAAAGTCGTAGGTAATGCCACGCGGAGGGCCCGTATCGCTCCCACCGAAAGCCGGACAGCCAAGAACACGGCGCACCGGAAAACCCGAGAACGGGAGATCGGCGTCCGTCTTGCGACCGTGGGGTCTTCGACAGATGCGAGCGCGACCTGCTCCGTCTGAGGCGCGCAGGCCCGCAGCGCAACTTGTAGCATACGGGGACGGCCAGGCACGGTCAACGCCAAGGGCGTCAAGACGGTGGAGCCCGGCACGGAACAGGCCATATCCTCCGATTGCGCACCTCATGGGTGGCGGCCGCAGGGAGTCCTTCCCCGGATGCCACCGCCGGGACCCAGACCCTTACGGGCCGGTTCGCGGCAGCGGCGCTTCCGCAGAATCACACCCTACGCGATGGGCCTTGTCACCGTGACCGCCACCCCCCGCCCCGAGCTGCCCGAGCCCGTCCGCCACGCCGCCGGACCCGGCCCGGACGGTCTCCACGAACTCGACGACCTCGACGACCTCGACGACCTCGACGGCCCCGGCCCCGACTCCGACGCGGACGATCTTGACGAGGACGGCGACGACGCGGTAAGGCGCTCCGCCGGCACCGGCGAGAGCAGCCGGGCCAGCCGGCACTGGTGGGACCGCAACGCCGACGAGTACCAGGACGAGCACGGCGCGTTCCTCGGCGACGACCGGTTCACCTGGTGCCCCGAGGGCCTGGACGAGGCGGACGCCCGCCTGCTCGGCGACGTGGCCGGCCGCACCGTCCTGGAACTCGGCGCCGGCGCCGCCCAGTGCTCACGCTGGCTGGCCGGCCGCGGCGCCCGCCCCGTCGCCCTCGACATCTCGTACCGCCAGCTCCAGCACTCGCTGCGGATCGACCTCTCCCGCGGCACCGCGCCGGTCCCCGTCGTCCAGGCCGACGCCGCCGTCCTGCCGTTCGCCGACGCCTCCTTCGACCTCGCCTGCTCCGCCTACGGCGCCGTCCCGTTCAGCGCCGACACCGCCGCCCTGATGCGCGAGGTCCACCGGGTGCTCCGGCCCGGCGGCCGCTGGGTCTTCTCGGTGACCCACCCGATCCGCTGGGCCTTCCCCGACGAGCCCGGCGTCGAGGGCCTGACCGCCGTCTCCCCGTACTTCGACCGCACCCCGTACGTCGAACAGGACGAGCAGGGCCGCGCCACCTACGTCGAGCACCACCGCACGCTCGGCGACCGGGTCCGCGAACTGGTCGCCGCCGGCTTCCGGCTGCTCGACCTGGTCGAGCCGGAGTGGCCGGACACGCACGAGCAGGAGTGGGGCGGCTGGTCGCCGCTGCGCGGACGGCTGATCCCCGGCACGGCGATCTTCGTCGCCGAGCGCGGCTGACCGGGACCGCGCGGCCGATGAACCCCGCCTGGCGCGAACTGCCCGTCCGTACCGCCCTGCCCTCCCTCCACCGCGCCCTCGACGGCCACGGCGCCGCGGTGCTCGCGGCCCCGCCCGGCACCGGCAAGACCACCCTGGTGCCGCTCGCCCTCGCCGGGCTCGTCGACACCGGGGAGGCCGCCGCACCGCCCGCCCGCCGGGTCCTGGTCGCCGAACCGCGACGGCTCGCCGTCCGGGCCGCCGCCCGCCGGATGGCCTGGCTGCTCGGTTCCGCCGTCGGCGAGACCGTCGGGTACACCGTGCGCGGCGACCGCCGGGTCGGCCCCCGGACGGTGGTCGAGGTGGTCACCACCGGCGTGCTGCTCCAGCGGCTCCAACGTGACCAGGAACTGCCCGGCGTCGACGTCGTCGTCCTCGACGAGTGCCACGAACGCCATCTCGACGCCGACACCGCGCTCGCCTTCCTGCTCGACGTCCGGGCCGCGCTCCGCCCCGAGCTGCGGATCGTCTGCGCCTCCGCGACCTCCGACACCGGGGCCTGGGCCCGGCTGCTGGACGACGCCCCCGTCGTCGAGGCGCACGGCGTCTCGCACCCCGTCGAGACGGTCTGGGCCCCGCCCCCACGGGCCGTCCGCCCCGCCCACGGCACCCGGGTCGACTTCGCGCTGCTCGACCACGTCGCCGCCACCGTCCGCCGCGCACTCGCCGAGAAGGACGGCGACGTGCTCTGCTTCCTGCCCGGCGTCGGCGAGATCGCCCGGGTCGCCGGGCTGCTCGACGGCGCGCCCGCCGAGGTGCTCCAACTCCACGGCCGCGCCCCGCAGCCCGTGCAGGACGCGGCGCTGGCCGCCGGCGACCGGCGCCGGGTCGTGCTCGCCACCGCCGTCGCCGAGTCCTCCCTCACCGTGCCCGGCGTGCGGATCGTGGTGGACGCCGGGCTGGCCCGCGAACCGCGCACCGACCACGCGCGCGGGCTCGCCGCCCTGGTCACCGTCCGCGCCTCGCTCGCCGCCGCCCGCCAGCGCGCCGGCCGCGCCGGCCGCGAGGCCCCCGGCACCGTCTACCGCTGCTGGGCCGAGGCCGAGGACGCCCTCGCCGCACGCTTCCCCACCCCCGAGATCGCCCTCGCCGACCTCACCCCGTTCGCCCTCCAGGCCGCCTGCTGGGGCGATCCGGACGCCACCGGGCTCGCCCTGCCCGACGCCCCGCCCGCCGGGGCGATGGCCGCCGCCCGGCAGACCCTGCAGGCCCTCGGCGCGGTCGACGCCGACG
>NZ_JBEXNT010000166.1:0-5533 GCF_040611255.1 Kitasatospora sp. NPDC002965
CACCGCTGGACCGGTGAGTACGCCGGGGTGCGGATCGAGGGTGAGGTCCGGGGGGAGCAGTTCCTGTCGTTCCGTCCGGCGGACGTGCAGCCGGATGTGGATCCGCCGCTGAACGCCCCGCACCGTCCCACTCCCGACGACCCGGCCCGGGCCTTCGGGGCGTTCGGCCAGCGTGCCGAGGACGTCGTCCGCTACGGCGACCGGCAGAACCTCACCGGCCTGCACCACGAGCTGGACCTTCAGCTGCCCGGCCGGGAGAACGCGCTCCGGGCGCACGGCGCCCAGGTCGTCGAGACCCGGCCCCCGGTCCACAACGGCACGTACCGGGCCCGGGTGGCCTTCCTCGACCCGACCGTCGCGCCGAACTCCCCGCTCGCCGACTTCCCGACCCGCTGGCGGGTCCGGGACGACGACGACGGCCTGCGCACCATGTACCCGCGGACCTGGTCGTCCGCGGACCTGCTGAACCACGTCGACGACGCGCACGACGGCGTTCCGGCCGAGCGCCGGGTGTACCTGGAGGACGGCCGGACCTACTACTGGGTGGGGGAGGCCGACGGGGTCCGCACCGAGGGACTCTCCCGCGACGGCGCCCACCTGGCCCACCGCCCGACCGAGGACCAGCCCACCAGCCCCCTGCGGGCCTGGGACGACCTCCGTGCGCGGCACACCCTCCGGGGAACCGAGGTCGACCTGGACGGCCGCACCCTGACCGTCTCCCGTGTCCTGTTCGACTCCGGGCAGCTGGGCGTGGAGATCACCCTCCCCGTCGACGTGTCCGTCGAGGGCGGTCTGACGCGCCCGCAGCAGGAGGCCGCCAGGGGCGAACTCCAGCGCAGGGTGGACGCCTACGTCCGGGAACAGGTGCGGGCGACCGCGGACGCGGACGGCACGCCGGAGACGCTGGTCACCGTCCGCCTCGACTTCGGCGACGACCACCGGGACCCCTACGCCCGGGTGATCATCGACCACGACTCCCTGCCGGACCCCGCCGACCTGTCGGTGGTCGACACCGCGGAGAGCCTCCGGCTCCTCCTGGGCCCGCTGGTCCACCAGGACCACGGGGACGTGTTCCACGAGACGGTCTCCCGGCTGGAGGAGCTCGCCCCCACCCGCGTGGACGTGCTGGCGGACCTGCACACCGCGGAGGGCGCCCCGCACGTCCCCACCGACCTGCGCGAACCCGGCCCGCTGCGGCCGGGCGAGCACCGGCCCGCGGTGACCGCCGGCACGGACCGGCAGAGCCAGCGGGCCGTGGGAGCCGTGGACTTCCGGTTCACCCGGACGGGGATCGAGCTGGACCCGCACGGCCTGCCCGAGAACCAGAGCCTGCCCCGCGAGTGGACCGCCTCCGACGCGCGCTGGGCCGTGACCCAGCTCGTCGACCGGCACCAGGTCGGCCGGACCGAGACCGGCGTCGTCTACGACGAGTTCCACGGCGTCCTCCTGGAGGTCGAGGTCGTCGACGGCCAGATCAACCGCTACCGGGGCATCGGCGACCAGCGGGACCTCCCGCAGCTGCACGTCCCGCCGCGGACGGCGGACTCCGCACCGTCCCACACCTCCGGTCCCGCCCCCGTGCCGCACCTCGCGCCGCCGGCCGGCCACCCCCTGCTGGACGCCGTCGCGGACGCGTCGCCCGAGCTCACCGAGGCCCTGCTGGGGCACCACGGCCTCCCGCCGACCACCGAACGGCCGGACGTGCTCCGGCTGATGACCACCGAGGTGGCCGAGTACCTCCAGCGGACCCGGCCCGAGAACCTCCCGGTCGAGGCGCTGACCGCCTTCCGCCCCCACCTTCCCCCGAGCATGGAGACCGCCCGGGAACTCCACGGCCTGCGGCACGCCCTGGCAGCCTCGGACGGCACCCACGACGCCGGGCTCGGCGGCGCGCTCGCGCCGCTGCTCGCCCACACCCTGCACGTCCGGCTGGAGGTGGCCGACGGGCACGGGAACGTCACCCGGTACGGCCCGGAGGACAGCGAGACGGTGGTCAGGATCGGCGAGGACGCCCCGCAGGACCGCGACACCGAGATGCTGTCCGAGCCTGAGTCCGAGCGGGAGTCCGAGCCTGAGTCCGAGCGGGAGTCCTCCCCGGCCCAGACCGACCACGGCGACGACCTCACCATGCTGGTGGACCCCGCCGAGACCGAGCTGGCCCAGGTCCTCGCGGCGCGCGAGGTCCGGGCGCCCCTCGACGCCTTCGGGCGGTCCGTCTCGGCCTCCTACCTCCGCGGCTACGAGGTGCGGCGCGGCTTCCTGGAGAACGGCGACCCCGCCACCGAGATCGTGGTGCGCATCCACATCCGCCGCGAGCCGGCCGAGGCGGGCATCGAGGAGGGCTACGGCTACGACGCCCCCGTCGAGCAGTTCACCGACGACCAGATCGGGCAGGTGATCGACCGGGTGTGGGACGGCGTCAACGACGCGTACAACACCGGCCACCGGCTGCCCAACGGCGACGTGCTGCGGGTCCGGCCCGAGTTCGTCGACCACTCGGCCGACGTCAACCACCACATCCACATCGTCGACCTGTTCACCCGGAAGCTCCACGAGAACAACGAGACCTGGTCCCTCGAATCGACCCCGGACACGCTGGCCCACGAGATCGGCCACCTGCTCGGCCTCGACGACGAGTACCGTCGCCCCCAGAACCGGCACACCATCTACACCGACGCCGGCATGATGGGCTCCGACCGCGTCGAGCACGGCCGGATCTCCGCCGACCAGCCCGCCGGCATCGGCCCGCGCCGGGTCGACGGCACGGTGACCCTGGCCGCGCGCAACCTGCGCGAGCTGGGCGCCGCCGTCGACGAGGCGTTCGGCACCCAGCCGTCCCGGCTCACCTCCACCCACCACGCCCCCGACGGCCACCCGCTCCCGCCCCGCGCCTCCTTCGGCCTGGACGCCCGGCAGTCCTCGCTGTACGGCGACCGCCGCACCGAGGGCGGCCACCTGCTGCCGACGCCCGGCTCCGACCGCCGACGCCCCTCGGCGATCGTCGAACAGCACGCGAACGGCGTGCTGCACGTCGAGTACGAGGCCGCACCGGCCGGCTCGCGCCGCGCCGTCGGCGTCCGCACCGACAGCGCCGCCGGCGACCTGCTCACCACCGACACCGCCGAACGGCGGCGGCTGTTCCCCCGGAACTGGACCGAGGACGAGGCGGTCTACGCCGCCGAGCAGTCCTACCTCGACGCGCTGCGCCACGGCACGGTGGTCCCGGCGGGCGGCAGCCGCTACCGCTGGACCGGCGAGTACGCCGGCGTGCGGATCGAGGGCGAGATCCACGGCGACCGGTTCTCGTCCTTCCGGCCCGCCGACACCCAGCCGGAGCCGCACGAGTCACCGGCCCCGCCGGCCCCGCCGACCCGCCCCCGGCGGACGGCCACGCCCTGGAACGGCCTGTCCGACCCGGGCCCGCTGCCGCCCCGCGACCCGGACCTCGACTACGCGCCCTCGCGGCCCGCGAGCCTCCTGCGCTACGGGCAGCGGGCCCAGGACGTCTCCCGCTACGGCGACCGGCAGTTCTTCACCGGACTGCACCAGGAGTTCACCCCGGGCTCGAACGTGGACACCGCGACCTGGCACCGCCTGCGCGGCGTCGAGGTGATCGAGCGCGGCGCCGCCCACGTCAACGGCACGTACCGTGCCCGGGTGCGCTTCCTCGACGCGACCGTCGCCCCCGACGCGCCGCTCTCGGAGTTCCGCAACCACTGGTTCGAGCCGCGGGACAACTCCGTCCGGACGATGTTCCCGCGCGAGTGGGGCCGCACGGGCGTCCTCCAGGCCGTCGAGTCCGCGCACGGCACGGCGTCCCACCGCGTCCGGATCGACGAGCGGACCTACCGCTGGATCGGCGAGGCGAACGGCGTCCGCATCGAGGGCCTCACCCGCGACGGCCGGCACCTCGCCTACCGGCCCGCCGACCTGCAGCCCGGCACCACCACGGAGGGCTGGGACCAGCAGCAGGTGATCGCCACCGGTGCCGGCCGGCGGATCGCCGTCGGTACCGGCCAGCTCCAGGTCCAGCGGGTGCTCTTCAACTCGGGACAGCACGGCATCGACGTCGTCGTCCCGCTCCACGTGAGCCGGCAGGACGGAGTGACGGAACAGCAGATCCGTACCTTCACCGACCAGGTGAACCGGGAGGTCCAGCAGGTCTGGGCCCAGGGCAACCGCGGTCGGCAGCCGCTGCTGGTCAACGTCACCGTCGTGCCGGTGGGCGAGCCCGCCGGCGCCTTCCGGAGCCTCACGGCGCGGGAGGCCGCCGGGACCAACGTCTCGACGCTGGTGGGCCAACTGCTGCCCGGATTCGGCTGGAACCAGCCCGGCAGCCCGCTGCGGCAGCTGTTCGACATGGCGGGGCCGGTGACCACCTACTCCGACCGGGTACTGCCCACCGGCGGCCCCCACGCGCTGCGCGAGCCCGGCCCGCTCCGGCCGGGCGAGCAGCTCCCGCCCACCGTCCCGCAGTTCGACGTCCGCACGCTCCGGCCGAGCTTCACCGAGGACGCCTGGAGGGAACCGCGCGGTCCCGGTCTGCCGCGCGAGTGGCAGGCCGACGACATCCGCTACGCGGCCGGTGTCGTGCTCGACCGCGCCCAGCGGGCCGGGCAGCCGCTGCCGGCCGACGGCGTCGTGCACGGCACGGCGGGCGGCGTCACCGTGCACGTCCGGCGTGAGGGCGGCCTGATCGCCGAGGTCCGGGGCGAGCCGGGCCAGGAGAGCTCCCGGCAGCACTCCACCCCGGCCGACAACGGCGCGCCCGTCTCGCGGAACGCCGTACGGCCGGAGGACGAGCCGGCCGGCGCGCCGATGCTGCGCGCGCTCGTCGAGGACGACCCGCAGTTGCTGACGCAGCTGTTCGGAGAGGACGAGGGCGGGCGGTTGGCCGCCGACCCGGCCGCCGCGGAGCGGGCGCTGCGCGGGCGGGTCGAGGAGCGGTTCCGGGAGAACCCCGAGCTGGCGCGGGAGGCGTACGAGCTCTACTCCGCCTGGGCCGGCCGCATGGGGAACGACGTGGCGGACTGGCCGGTCTTCGTGGAGGACATGCACCGGGAGATCGCCACCTGGCGGGAACAGGGCTGGGACGCGGTGAGCGACCCGCTCTCCGTCCGGGACGCCTTCGCGGTGCTCACGGCCTCCGCACTGGATCTGCGGGTCGGTCTCGTGGACGTCCGGAACGACCACGAGACGGTGTCCGAGTTCGGCCCGGAGAACGGTCGCCGCGTCAGGCTCGACCACGACGAGCGCGAGGGTTACTCGACCGTCGTCGTCGCCGAGCGCCGGCAGGAGCAGGAGCGCATCCGGCGGGAGACCGAGGCGCGGCGCGAGGCCGACGAGGCCGACGAGGCGGCGAACGGGCGGCGCGCGGCCGACGAGGCCGACGAGGCCGCGGTGAACGGGCGGCGCGACACTGGCGAGGACGCGGACCAGGCGCGACGCGAGGCGGTCGAGGGTAAGCGCCGGGCCGACGGGACGGAGGAGTCCCGGGAGACCGAGGAGACCCACCGGACGGAGGAGTCCCGGG
>NZ_JBEXNT010000166.1:5632-18227 GCF_040611255.1 Kitasatospora sp. NPDC002965
GAGACCGAGGACACCCGCGAGGTTCGGGACGAGGACTCCTCGGACTCCGAGGACGAGCGGAGGACGCCCGCGCAGCGGGAGGCGGACGAGCGCCGCGCCGAGGAGAGGCGCGCGGGTAAGCGCCGGGCCGACCGGACGGAGGAGACCCCGGAGACCGAGGAGACCCACCGGACGGAGGAGTCCCGGGAGACCGAGGACACCCACCGGACGGAGGAGACTCGGGAGACCGAGGACACCCGCGAGGTTCGGGACGAGGACTCCTCGGACTCCGAGGACGAGCGGAGGACGCCCGCGCAGCGGGAGGCGGACGAGCGCCGTGCCGAGGAGAGGCGCGCGGGTAAGCGCCGGGCGGACGACGTCGGGGACGTGCCCGTTGTCCCGCATCCGCCGCTGAACGACGGTCTCACGATCGTCGCGTCGGAGACCCGCGACAACGTCGACCAGGGCCCGCAGGTGCCGAAGCTCGTCCTCGACCGCGGGGTGCTCGCCGGCTCGCACATGGTGACCAGCCTCGGCAAGCCGGACACCGTGCTGGTCAGGGAGCTCGGTACGAAGATCGCCGAGGCCCTCCCCGCCGACACGCCGAACCGGGAGTCCTTCGCCCGGGCGCTCGCCGAGAGCGTCGCCAGCGGCACGAGCCTGCGTTCCCTGGTGTCGGCCCTGTCCAGGGGGGACGTCCTGCACATCCCGGTCGGGACCGACGCCCGCCAGGGCACCGTCACCATCCGTGGCGAGGTGGCGGACCTGGTGCGCCACACCCGGAAGGAGAAGTTCGAGTACGAGGGCGGCGGCGACCGCGTGGTGACGCTCGGCGAGACCAAGGGCGCGAACAAGTCGGGCGGGCTCGGGCTCCAGGGGCGGGGCGACTTCTTCAAGATCATGCGGGTGGCTCTGGACGCCTTCGGCGTGAACCGCGACAAGACGCGTTCCGACGAGCTCACGACCAGCTCGAAGTTCTTCTCGCGGGCCAAGACCACGGAGGTCACCGAGGTCTTCCGCGGGAACCTGCTGGTCGAGGTGGGGTACCAGCCGAGGGGCAAGCGGGAGACCGACATCGCTCCGGCCCGACTGGATCCGAGGAACCGGAACCTCCTGACGACGCCGCTCGAAGTGGGCATCCCGGAGCGCGAGACCCGGCCGTCCACCGAGGCCGACATCAACAAGAACCTGCTGGGCGACCTCGACCAGGACCATCTCCGGCAGCAGCGGCTGCATTCCTCCAACGTCCTGCTGGACGTCCACGTGACCGGCGCGCCCCACATCCGCACCACGGCGCGGGAGGACGCGGGCGGCTCCGTGCAGATGGCGGACCGGAGCAGGCCGCAGGACACCCTGCCGACCCGCCGACAGGCCATGGTGGGTGTGGTCGAGGCCCTTCGCGAGAGCATCGTCCGCGAGAAGGCGACCCACGAGCAGACCGTCCGCGAGCGCACCGCCGACCAGGACGCCGCCGACCGGGACACCGCTCTCGACGACGCCGCGCGCGCCGACCGCACCCGCCGCGAGACGGAGACCGGCGCGAGGCTCGCCCGGGCCGAGGAAGCGCTCACGTACCACGGGAGCGTGCTGTCCGAGCGGCTCGTGGCCGAGTTCGGCTTCCGGCGTCTCCAGCAGGACTTCAAGGGCCTGACGAACGGCGAGTCGGTGATCGTCCGGGTGCCCGGCACCGACGTCTGGGCCGAGGTGAAGGCCGCCAGCCGCGGGATGCGCCTGGTGGCGACCACCAAGGACACCGAGTTCAACACCGGTGCCGGCGCGGCCATGACCAAGCTCCGGCGGAAGGTGGTGACCGGGTTCCTGCAGCTCCAGGGCGGCGGCCGGCTCGGCACCGACGTTCTGAACGTCGGCGCCAGCTACGGGAAGCGGTGGGGCAAGGACAGGATCATCGTCTCGGGCCGGACGCTGGAGACCGCGGTCACGACCAAGACCAAGGAGAACGGCGCGGTCCTCGACGGGGACGGCTACCTGGAGGTGACGATCCACAAGGGCGACGAGAAGCTGGGCGACACCATTGAGGTGCCGGTCGGGTTCCGGTCGCTGATGCCTCAGTCGGACCTCCTCGCCAACCAGCAGAAGGGGCCCGTCCTGGAGGCCGAGTACCTCCTCCCGGAGTCCGCCGTCATCCGCGACATCGGTTCGCTCGCCGAGGTGCGGAGCGATCTGGAGAGGGTCGGCCGGGAGCAGTACGGGAGCCTCTGGCCGCAGATCCGTACCGAGGTGATGCAGATCGTCACCCAGCCCTCGCTGGCCTCCAAGCTCGGTGCGATGAGCCGCGGGGACGAGTTCGAGCTGACCGCCTTCGACCGGGACAAGGTGGCCGGCGCGGTCGCCGCACTGGCGCAGCGCGGTCTCAAGGTGACCGTCAAGGCCACGCTGACCCACACCCAGCTCCTCCGGACGAGCGAGAAGGCCGACCTCAGCCGGCAGAACGAGTCCAGCAGCTTCAGGACCGAGCAGCGGTACACCAGTAAGTTCGATCTCAAGCAGGGGGCCGTCGGATACGCCCCGGTCAGCGAGATGCCCTCCGGCCAGGTACAGCTCAGCCAGGAGATCAGGGTCCGCGGCGGTGTCCGGGACGACGTCAACGACAAGCTCTACTCGAACAGCAAGATCCGGGAGGCGCAGGAGATCCACGGCGGGAGGATGAACCTGACGGTGGTCCTGGAAGGCGGCGGGTTCGGAACCCGCGAAGTCTCCGCGGGGATCGACACCGAGTTCAGCGTGAAGTCCCGCACCGACGCGCCGGCAACGGGCGGGCCGGGCCCGCTGCCGCGCAACGAACTCAGTGCCGCCTCCGTGGTGTCGTTCAGGAACGAGCCGGGGACGCCGGGCGGTGACCGGTTGTTCCAGGACGTCCGGAACGCGCTGAAGGACCGCTTCCAGTGGCGCGGGGGCGTCTCCGACTCCCTGGAGCGCACCCTCCGGTCGGATCTCGGCGCGGTCGCGATGCAGGCCAAGCTGTCCGAGCTCACCCGGGGCGGGGTGCTCAAGGTGCCGGTCGCCGGCCCGGGCTGGTCGGCCGAAGTGGTCGTCCGGGCCGTATTGAGGGCGGCGCCCGTCACGAAGTACACCGTGAACGACGCCGAGTTCGAGGTCGGGACCCAGAACCGGACGGGGCACGGCGTCATGCGGGACATCCGGGACCGGGTGACCGGCGTCCTCGGGCTGACCGGCAGGGCGCAGAAGGAGCAGGGCGGCGGGCCCGGGCTGACGGTGACGGGCGACTACTCCTACCGTCACGAGTCGTCGACCGGTGGCAACCTGCAGAGCTCCGGTACCGCCGTCAACCGGGCGAAGAACGTCTCGACCGCCGTCGTGTCCGACGTCGACGTCCAGTACCAGGTGGAGATCCGCGGCTGGACGGGCGGGCTGGTCCCCAGCACGACGAAGCTCGACCCGATCACGATGCCGGCGGAGGTCGTCACCCCGCAGTACGGCGTGTTGGCACCGGCCGATGTGCGCGCGGTTCCGGACCGCATCTGGCAGGACCACGTGCTCGGCTCCTCCGACGTCGTCACCAACGTGTTCAGGCCCAGCGGCCCGGCGGCCACGGTGGCGCCGGCCGACTTCGGCAAGGCCGTCCTGCGGGGGAGCAACGACCCGGGGGAGTTCGGCGGGCGCAACGTACAGGAATGGCTGCACGGGCTCGGCAGGTCCGGCCTCCGCCACAAGCTGTACGACGCGCTCAGCCCGAACAACCTGCACGACCAGCTCAAGACCATGATGTCGGGCCGGGAACTGGTGGTCTCCGACGGCGGTGTGACCGTCAGGATCGGCGCGTCCGTCAAGCGGCTGGCCCACGAGGGGAACACCACGACCACCGAGTTCAACACCGGGACGAACGTCGAGCACACCCACTCGGCGGCCGACGGGGCGACCGGCGGCGGCAGCGGCTCCAGCCACCAGCTGCGGGCCGGGGTGGCCGTCTCGACCGGCCTGTTCTACGCGGGCGACACGCTGGCCGCGTCCTCCAGCAACAGCACGCGCGAGACGTGGTCGAACCGCACCGGCTCGGGCAACACCACCAAGGTGAAGCCCGTGGGCAACGTCTTCACCGGCGAGGCCAACCTGCACTTCTCGGTCGAGTGGAAGGACCTGGTCAGCACCGAGGGCCGGTTCGTCATGGTCACCAAGCGGGCCTACTTCCGGCGCGAGGTCGGCATGGACGTGGTCATCGACGTCGCGGAGACCCGGGAGACCGTGCCGGGCAACCCGCCGAACGAACCGAACAAGGACTTCGTGGCCGCGACCGCGCCGCGCGGCGCCGCCCTGCGCAGAGGACTGAACGACGACCGGCCGGTCGCCGAGGCCACCCCGGCCCCGCCCGCCCAGATCCCTCCCCCCAGGGTGTGGACGCACGGGCTGGTCGACACCGATGTGGTGCGCGACGCCGGCATGTCCCCGGACGCGCGGAAGCAGCTGACGGACGGCGCCGAGGAGTTCCTGGGATCGGACAACTGGGACCGCGTCCGGGGCATGGTGGAGCGGATGATCGACCCGGTGGCGCTGGCCAGCCGCCTCGTCACCCCGCACACTCCGGACGCCTCGGCGGGGGACACCCGGAACGACGCCTCGAACCCCGCACCGGAAGGCGCTCCCACGCCCCCGGGCTCCGTCCGACCGACCCTCAAGGACGGCCCGGGCAACTCCACCCTCCTCCTGGGACGGACCGATCTGGCCGGCGACGTCCAGGTGGAGGTGCGGATGAAGATCAAGGAGCTGGAGTTCGTCAAGACCGACACCAGGAGCGACTCCAACCCGACCAACACGTCGTCGGTCACCGACGGCGTCCGGGCCCAGCGCGCGCTCCGCGTGGCCAACCGCATCACGGGGGGCGTCGTCACCCCCGATACCTTCGGGATGGGCCACGCCAGCCTCCGTGGCGGCATCTACGTCGACACCGCCTACGAGCGCCGGACCGACGTCGAGACGGTCGAGGGCGGCCAGATCGTCAACAACGCCAAGATCTCCACCCCGACCGCGCGGTACCGGGGCTTCGCCGAGGTGGAGGTGATCTACCACAAGGGCGAGCTGACCATGCCC
Source organism: Kitasatospora sp. NPDC002965 (assembly GCF_040611255.1). Taxonomy (NCBI): domain Bacteria; kingdom Bacillati; phylum Actinomycetota; class Actinomycetes; order Kitasatosporales; family Streptomycetaceae; genus Kitasatospora; species Kitasatospora sp. NPDC002965. Next base: position 10,676 of record NZ_JBEXNT010000166.1, read on the forward strand.
CGCATGCAGCTCATGGCGATCGAGATCGACATCCCCGCCGGTGACACCACGCCGACGCCGGTACCGCACAACGGCTTCCTGCGCTTCCACGACGAGGCGCAGAGCGGCGAACTCCGCCTGCACGGCGCGCCGCCGGACGCGCTGAAGTCGGTGGCGGGTGCGCTGGGGCTCGACGTCGGCGCGCCCTCCGACCACGAGCGGATCCTGCGCGTCGGCCACATCGCCCGGAGGCTGCTCCCCGAGTCGCTCACCGTCGAGGGCCCCAGGGGCGAGCGGTGGTTGCGCGGCCTCGACCGGCTGCTCGACCTCGCCGCGAACGAGGAGGCCGGGACTCCCTTCGACCGTCTGCGCGACGCGATGGCGGGCCGGCCGGTGCCGGTCCAGGATCGACGCCGCCTCCAGGACCTCGTCGAGCACGTCGGCGCGGACCTCGATCTGGCGGCGGGAGACGCGAACGGCCACTGGGAGGTCCTGGGGGCGGGGCAGGAACAGCCGCAGCAACCGCAGCAGGGCGGGCAGCGGCAGCCGGACCTGAGTCTGCGCGAGCCGACCGTCCCGGACGTCCGGTGGACCGCCGACGCCGCCGACACGAGGTCCATGTCCCGACTGCTCGACCGGTTCCGGGCGACCGTCCTCCAGGAGGCCGCCCTCCGGGGGAACGCTCCGAGGGCGGAGGGGGACACCAGGCCGCCGGTGGTCGAGGTCACCCTGGACGGACCGGTCAATCGGGCCCAGCGGGAGGCCGACGCGCTGGAGCGGCGGCTGCGCACGCTGTCCCGGGGACTGACGTACGAGGTGGACGTGGTCATCCGGACCGTGGAGTCTCCGGTGCGGCGAGCGGCAGCCCCGGGCGAACCCGCAGGCGCCGTCCGCTCCTTCCGGATCGGACCGGAGACGCCGGACGCGGAGGACGGCTCGTCGGTGCGGCGTGCGGACGACGGGGTGATCCGGCAGTCGGAGGAGGCATCGGGCGCCCTGTCGGGCGGATCCTTGCCGAACGTTCCGCAGGTGCGGCGTCCCTCGCGGGAGGACGGGGCGGACGACCACGCGGACGACCAGGCCGATGGCCACGCGGGCAACCGGGCGGACGAGCAGGCCGACGACCAGGCCGACGACCAGGCGGACAACCGGGCGGACGAGCAGGCCGACAACCGGGCAGACGACCACGCGGACGATCAGGTCGATGACCAGGCCGACAACCGGGCCGACGACCACGCGGACGATCAGGTCGACGACCAGGCCGGCAATCGGGCGGACGAGCAGACGGAGGACGTGCGGGAGCTCCCGGGCGGTCCGCTGTCGTTGAACGGGTCGGGTCCGGGCCAGGGCTCGAACGTACCGCTGACGCGACGGCGGGACGGCGAGTCGGACGAGGCGCCGGCGCCGAAGCCGTCCGTGCGGCGCGCCACGCTGGACCAGGAGCAGGACGCCGGCCTGATCGTGCCGGGCCTGTCGGAGAGCCGCTCGCAGGAGAACCGGCCGCAGGGGAACCGGTCGCAGGAGGAGCGGTCGCCGGAGAACCGGGAGGTTCCGCTGCTGGACGCCGGTGCGTTCGTGCCGCGGCCGGTGCCGTCCCCGGACGACCCGCGTCGGCGCCCGACCGTGCCGACGGCGAGTTCGCGGCACGACGAGTCGGACGACTCGCTGACGTCGGATTCGCTGACGTCGGGTTCGTCGTCGCCGATCGAGCGGTCGGAGGGGCTACAGCACGAGCGCACGGAGTCGGGCGACTCGATGGTGACGGCCCCGCTCTGGCCGGTCGACGCCGCGACCTTCTACCAGCACGAGGGCGCGCGGTTGGGGGACGACTCGGACAACGCGTCGGTCGATTCGGACCTGCCGGACCTGCCGCACGAGCGCGACGCGTCGGGCACCTCGTGGCGGACGGCACGGTTGTACGAGGGTGAGGAGGACTTCTACCAGCACGCGGGTGCGCGGTTGGGGGACGACTCGGACAACGCGTCGGTCGATTCGGACCTGCTGGATTCCCGGAGCGAGCAGTCGGAGGACTCGTGGGTGGAGGTCCAGCCGCCCCGGTTCTACCAGCAGGGCTCGAACGTGCCGCTGGGGAGCGAGACGCCCCCGGTGGTCGAGTCGCCGCCGTTGCCGCCGTTGCCGCCGCACGAGGCCGGCGGGCCGCCGCGGATCGAGGAACCCGCTCCCCAGGAGACCCTGGAGGACAGCATCTTCACCGCCCTGACACAGATGTACAACAACGGCCGGGCGGCGGGTGAACCGCCCGGCGGTGCCCGGCCGTAGAGAGGGAGTGGGAGCACCCGAGGTCCTGTCGGCCGGGTGGTCCCACCGACAGGGACTGCATGCGGAGCCGAGGAGCTGCGGTGGGGACGAGCACGGGCGGGAACGGAACGACGGGCATACAGCTGCCGTCGGTGGCCTGGGAGATGGAGGAGGAGGGCGACGGGGCAACCACGGCCCCGTCGGCGGGTCCGGTGCCCTCCTCCGGTCCCTCGCCCTCCTCCGGAGCGGGCGCGGGCGCCGCGTCCGCTGCCGCCGGGGCTGCCGCCGTGGCGGCGGCGGCGCCTCCCGCGGTGCCGCAGTACGGGCCGCCCACGCCGGAGGCGTCGCCGACGCCGGCGGCCGTGCCCGCTCCGGACCCCGGTTCCTCCGGCAGCTTCCCGGAGGAGCCGGGAGCGCTGGAGCCCGTCACGCCCGAGCCGGAGGGCGGCGCGCCCGACGGCGCTGTTCCCGGGCGGCGCGCCAGGTTCAAGCGGCCCGCACTGGTCGCCGCCGCCACGGCGGGGGTCGTGCTGATGGGCCTGCCGTTCCTGATCACCGACGGCGCCGACCGCCGGGACGGCCACGGCGGTCGGGGCGACGACCTCGGGGTGAACCAGCCCGACCTCCAGCTCGTCGACGGTCCGCAGATCGACGACGCCCCGGTGCCGCCCGCACCCGTCGACCCGCCCGTCACCGGCGACCCGACCGCGGCGCCCACCGAGCCGGCGCCCGTCCAGGGACCGGCCCCGGGCACCCCCGAGACGCCCGTCATCGACGGCGTGCCGGCCGGCCAGCCGGGGACCGCCGTCGTCCCCGGTGCGGCCCCGAACCCGCAGAACACCCGGCCCTCCAACGGCTCCGCCCCGGTGGCCAAGGCGCCGGGGGGCGGTGGGACGCAGCAGCAGGGGAGCGGTGGCGGTTCGGGCTCGCAGCCCGCCCAGGGCCAGCCGCCCGCGGCGCAGCAGCCCGCGCCCCCCGCCGCCGGGCAGCCGCCCGCCGCGCAGCAGCCCGCGCCACCGGCCGCCGGGCAGCCGCCCGTGGCCCAGCAGCCCGCGCCGCCGCCCGCGACCCAGCAGCCCGTGCCCCCGGTCCCGGCCCAGCCGCCCGCCGCGGCGAAGGCGACCTACAAGGCCGTGGGCGGCACCGGGTGCTCCACCTCCTCCGCCACCTACGCCCAGCACGGCTGGTACGAGCAGGACACCAAGGGCTGGCTGAACAACTCGACCGGCGGGTACACCGGTTCGGGCTGCAACGGCAAGTACGTGTCGATGCCGATGTCCGGCGCGGAGGCCAAGGACGACACCGACAACTGGGTGCTCTGGACGTTCTCCACGGCGCCGGTGACCAATGGCAGTTGCAAGATCGCCGTCTACGTGCCGAACAACTCGGACGTCAAGGCGGTCGGCGCCGCGCCCGCGTACTACACCGTCCAGAACGCCTCGGGCGGCACGATCGGCGACTTCCCGGTCAACCAGAGGACCAACCGGGGCAGTTGGGTCACCGGGGGGACGTTCGCGGTGAGCGGCGGGAAGATCGCCGTGAAGCTGCACTCGCGCGGCATCGACTGGAACGACAAGGCGCACATCGCCGCGTCCGCCGTGAGCGCCGACTGCACGGCCGCCTGACACCGCCACCCCGGGCACCGCGCCCGCCTGCCCGCCGGAGCTCGACCCACCGCCCCACGACCCATCGCCCCACGACCCACCGCCCCACGACGACCGCAGCACCACCACCGCACCACGACGACCGCTATACGGCGAAGAACCCCAGGAGATGAAGGCCATGTCGCGCCATGTGCTGACGGTGTGCCCGGAGCAGCGCGGCGGCCCGTACCGCACGATCGGCGACGCGCTCGCGGCGGCCCGCAACGGGGCGGTGATCTCCGTGCGCCCCGGCCGCTACGAGGAGAACCTCGTCATCACCAAGATGGTCACCATCACCGCCGAGGAGCCGCGCGGCAGCGTCCGGATCACCGCCCGGCGAGGGTGCGTCGTCCAGGTGGTGGCCGAGGCCGTCCAGCTCACCGGCCTGATCGTGCAGGGGCAGGACGAGGAACTGCCCGCGGTCGACGTGCCGCGCGGGCAGGCGGCGCTGTCCGACTGCGAGGTGGTGGGCAGCTCCTGGACCGCGGTGCTCACCCGCCAGCAGGGCTCGCTCGCGATGCGCGACTGCCGGGTCACCAACCCGGCCGGCGCCGGCATCGTCGAGACGTCCACCGGCACCAGCGTGATCGAGGACTGCGTCATCGAGCACCTCGGGACGTCGGCCGTGGTGATCGGCGAACGGGCCAACCCGCTGCTGCGCAACTGCGTCCTGCGCGACGCGCGCGGCAACGGCGTCTGCGCGAACGGCGAGGCCCGCGGCACCCTGGAGGACTGCGAGATCTCCGTCACCGACAAGCCCGCCGTCGCGCTGGAGGAGCGCTCCACCACGCGACTGCTGCGCACCACCGTCCACGACACCACCATCGGCGTGTACATCAGCTCCGAGGCGCGCGTCCTGCTGGAGGACTGCACGGTGACCGGCACCTCCGGCCACGGCATCGCGCTCGCCGGCGGTACCGATCCCGAGCTGCGCCGCTGCCGGGCCACCCGCACGGCGGGCCACGGCATCCACGTCACCGCCCGTTCGCGCGGCGTCTTCGAGGACTGCGAGGTGGACGGCGCCGAGGGCACCGGCATCTGGGTGGGCGAGTCCGCCGGCCCGGTCCTGACCCGCACCGTCGTCAAGGACTGCGGCGCGGTGGGCGTCGAACTGACCGGGGGCAGCACCGCGGACATCGACCGACTGGAGGTCCGGGACGCCACCGGCGCCGGTGTGTCGATCACCGACGGCGCCAACCCCAGGCTGCGCCACCTGACCGTCACCGGCGCGGGCGCCGACGGCGTCGAGGTGGTCCGGGACGGCCGGGGCCGGCTGGAGGGCGTCGAGGTGGTGGACGCAGGCCGGTCCGGGCTGCGGATCGCCGACGGCGCCGACACCTTCGTCGGCAACGCGGTGGTGCGCGGGGCCAAGGGGGCGGGCGTCCTGGTCGGCAAGGTCGGCCGGGCCGCGCTGCGGGACTGCGAGACCTCCGCTTCCGGGGACGACGGCCTCGCGGTCGAGGACGGTGGCGAGCTGACCTGCACCCGGGTCCGCACCCACGGCAACCGCCGGCACGGCGTGCGGATCGGGGCCGGGGCGCGAGCCGTGCTGACCCAGGTCGACGCGGTGGAGAACATCGGCGACGGAGTGCGCCTCGACTCCGCCGAGGCGGTCCGGCTGACCGGCTGCACGCTGGCCCGCAACCGGGGCTCCGGCCTGCGGCAGACCGCGCCGAGCGAGCGGCTCGCCGTCGAACAGCTGGCCAGCGAGGAGAACGGCCTGCCCGACGCGCACGGCACCGCGACCGCGGCCACCGCCCGGCCCGCCACCGGCGCGGAGAGCGCCGACCCCGGCGGGGCGTCCGCGGCCGAGGTGGGGGGCCGGCCCGCCGGTGAGGCGGGTCCGGTCGTCGCGCCCGGTCCGCTGGAGGTGCTGGAGTCACTGGTCGGCCTGGCGGGCGTCAAGGAGCAGGTGGCCACCCTGGTCAACCTCAACAAGCTGGCCCGGCGCCGGGAGCTGGCCGGCATGCCGAGCCTCCCGATGAGCCGCCACCTGGTCTTCGCGGGCCCGCCCGGCACCGGCAAGACGACCGTCGCCCGGCTCTACGGCGCCATCCTCGCCGAGCTGGGCGTGCTGCGCAGCGGGCACCTGACCGAGGTGGCCCGGGCCGACCTGGTCGCGTCGATCATCGGCGGCACCGCGCTCAAGACCACCGAGGTGTTCCAGTCGGCGCTCGGCGGGGTGCTCTTCATCGACGAGGCGTACACGCTCTCGGCGGGCTCCGGCGGCAGTGGGCCGGACTTCGGGCGGGAGGCGATCGACGCCCTGGTCAAGCTGATGGAGGACCACCGCGACGACATCGTGGTCATCGTGGCCGGCTACTCGGCCGAGATGACCGACTTCATGGCCAGCAACCCCGGCCTCGCCTCCCGGTTCAGCCGGACCGTCGAGTTCGCCAACTACGAGGTGGACGAGCTGGTCACCATCGTGGAGAAGGCCGCCGGGGCCCACGGCTACGAGCTCGCCGACGGCAGCGTCGAGGCCCTGGCGCTCCTCTTCGAACAGATGCCGCGCGGCGCGGACTTCGGCAACGGGCGGGCGGCCCGCAAGGTCTTCGAGGAGATGGTGGACCGGCAGGCCACCCGTCTCGCCGCCCAGCCCGAGATCAGCGACGAGGACCTCGCGCTGCTCGTCCCCGAGGACGTCGGCGTCGAGCTCGCGGCCCCCGTGTCGGCGGCCGACGGCACCGAGCCGCTCGCCGAACTGGCCGCCCTGGTCGGGCTGCCGGCGGCCAAGGAGCAGGTCGAGGACCTGGTCAACCTGCTCCGTCAGGCCCGCCGCCGGGAGGAGGCCGGGCTGCCGACCGCGACCATCAGCCACCACCTGGTCTTCGCCGGGCCGCCCGGCACCGGCAAGACCACCGTCGCCCGCCTCTACGGGCGGCTGCTGGCCGAACTCGGCGTGCTGCCCAAGGGGCAGCTGATCGAGACCGCACGGGCCGACCTGGTCGGCCGCTACGTCGGCCACACCGCGCAGCTCACCAAGGAGGCCTTCGAGCGGGCGCGCGGCGGCGTCCTCTTCGTCGACGAGGCGTACACCCTGACGCCCCGGCACGGGGGCGGCGGCGACTTCGGCCAGGAGGCGGTGGACACCCTGATGAAGCTCATGGAGGACCACCGGGACGAGGTGGTGGTGATCGTGGCCGGCTACGACGACGAGATGCGGCACTTCCTCTCGTCCAACCCCGGCCTGGCGTCCCGGTTCTCGCGCCAGATCGACTTCGGCCACTACACGGACGACGAGCTGGTCACCATCGTGACGAACCATGCCGAGTCGGCCGGGTACAGCTGCGCGCCGGAGACGCTGGAGGCGCTCGGGCGACTGTTCGCCTCGGTGCCGCGCGACCGGACCTTCGGCAACGGTCGCTTCGCCCGGCAGACCCTGGAGGGCATGATCACCCGCCAGGCGGGCCGGCTCAGCCGACTGGACGTCGCCGACCTCTCCGAGCTCAGCCTGCTGCTGCCCGGCGACATCGCGGCGGACCGCCTCGGCAGCACGGTGTGAGCGGACGGGCCACCCGGGCCGGGCGGGCGACCGTCGCGGTGTGCGGTCTCACCCTGCTCGCCACGGTCGCCCCGTCGGTGGCGGCCGGGCCGGCGGCGGTGGCCGCCGTGCCGGCCGTCCTGCCGGCGGCGCCGGCGGCGCCCGGGGCGGGGCCGACGGCCGCCGT
>NZ_JBEXNT010000167.1:0-17820 GCF_040611255.1 Kitasatospora sp. NPDC002965
CGCCCCCCCCGCCACCGGCTCCACCGGGACCACCGGCAACAAGGCCGGCACCGGCAAGACCGGCAACACCCAGACGCCCGGCTCCACCGGCGCGGGCGGTGCGGCAGCGGGCGGTGCGGCAGCCGGCGGCGCCGCGGCCACCGGCGGTGCGGCGGCCACCGGCGGCACGGGCGAGGTCGCGCCCGGCGATCCCGCCGCGGCCGCCGACCCGAACGGCGCTCCGGCCGACGGCGAGGCCGCGGCCGAGGACGTCGTCGACCCGCAGACCGGTCAGGTGGTCGCGCGCGGCCGCGGCGGTGCCGCCACCGAGGTCGCGGCCAACGTCGTGGAGGTCGGCGGCCGCCCCGAGGACTGGACGCTGAGCACCCTCACCGCGCTCGAACTGCTCGCCGTGGTCATCGTCCCGCCGCTGCTCGGACGGCGCCTGCTGCGCCGTCGCGCGAACAACGGCGGCCGGTCATGACGGCCCCGGCGCTGGAGAAGCCGACGGCCCCGGCGCAGCCCGCGCCGGCCCCGGCCGTCGAGCCGGACGCCCCCGGGACCGCGCCCAAGCCGGACGGACCGGACGGGCCGTCCGGCCCCGGCCGGACCGCAGGGCGGATCCGGTTCCTCCAGGGGGCCTGGGCGGTGAGCCTGCTGGCGGCGCTCACCCTGGGCTTCGTCGGCTACCTCTTCACCCTCTCGCACGTCCAGGAGAAGCACTTCCAGTCGACCGCCTACAAGTCCTTCCGGGACCAGCTGGCCAAGGCCACCGCCCCGACCGGCGCGGCCGGGAGCGGCGATCCGGTCGCGCTGCTGGACATCCCGGCGATCGGGCTGCACCACGTGGTCGTGGTGGAGGGCACCACCGGCCGGGACCTCATGCGCGGTCCCGGCCACCGGCGGGACACCGCGCTGCCCGGGCAGACCGGCGTCGCGGTGCTCTTCGGCCGCGGCGCGACCTTCGGGGCGCCGTTCGCCGAACTGACCAAGCTCCGGGTCGGGGACAAGATCGAAGCCACCACCGGGCAGGGCAAGTTCACCTACACCGTCAACGTGTACGGCGACGAGGACCACCCGATCGCGGACCCGGCCCGCAACCGGATGGTGCTGGTCACCGGGGACTCCGACTGGATCCCGCGTTCGACGGTGATGATCGGCGCCCGGCTGGACGGCGAGCCGCAGGCCAACCCGGGCGGCCGGCCCCGCACCGTGCCCTACGACAAGGCGCTGGCCGCCGACAAGGGCGCGCTGGCCACGCTGCAGCTGTGGACGCTCGGCCTGCTCGGCGCGGTGGTCGCCGCGATCGTGCTGGCCCGGTACTGGCACCGCTCGGCGGCCTACCTCAGCCTCGCGCCGGTGGTCGGCGCGCTGCTCTGGGCGGTCTACGAGAACGCCGCCGCCCTGCTGCCCAACCTCTACTGACGCGCGCCCGGAGGACCGTACCGATGACGGATGCACCGATGACCGACGTACCGCCCGGCCAGGCCACGGGGGCCGGACCGTCCGAGACCACGATCACCCTTCCCGCCGTCCCGCCCGGCCCCGGCGCGTACGCCGGGTACGAGGGGCAGCAGCTGCTGTACCCGCAGGACGCGCACTACGAGACCTACGGGGAGGAGCCCGTGCTGGCCGGGCTGGAGACCCGTGACGTCTCCGCCTGGTTCGGCTCCCACAAGGTGCTGGAGCGGGTCTCGCTCGCCATGCCGGCCGGTGAGGTGACCGCGCTGATCGGCCCGTCCGGCTGCGGCAAGTCCACCTACCTGCGCATCCTCAACCGGATGCACGAGATGATCCGCGGCGCCGCGCTCTCCGGCGAGGTGCTGCTGGACGGCGACGACGTCTACCGGCCCGGCCGGCGCCCGACCGAGGTCCGCCGCCGGATCGGCATGGTGTTCCAGCGGCCGAACCCGTTCCCGGCGATGTCCATCCAGGACAACGTCTCCAGCGGGCTGAAGCTGGCCGGCATCAAGGTCGCCAGGGACGAGCGCGAGCACCTGGTGGAGACGAGCCTGCGCCGGGCCGGCCTCTGGGACGAGGTCGCCAGCCGGCTCCACACCCCCGGCGGTTCGCTCTCCGGCGGACAGCAGCAGCGCCTCTGCATCGCACGGTCGCTGGCCGTCTCGCCGGACATCCTGCTGATGGACGAGCCGTGCTCGGCGCTCGACCCGACCTCCACCCGGCGCGTCGAGGAGACCATCGCGGAGCTGCGCGGGCGGCTCACCATCGTGATCGTCACCCACAACATGCAGCAGGCGCAGCGGGTTTCGCAGTCCTGCGCGTTCTTCCTGGCCACCCACGACACGCCCGGCCGGATCGTGGAGGCCGGTCCGACCGAGCAGGTGTTCCAGAACCCGCGCGACCAGCGGACCTCGGACTACGTCAACGGGCGCTTCGGGTAGTCCCCCGGAGCCCTGCGGAAGTCCCCTGCGGGGGCTTCCCGCGGGAGTCGCTCGTGCACCGGCCGGCGGGCCCCTTCCGCCGGCCGGTGCGGTCGTTCGGGGGCCCGGACGACCGCACGGCGGGCCGGGGACGGTGGCCGGGGACGGTGGCCGGGGCCGGCGGTGGGGACGGCCGGGCCGGGGTCAGCGTCGGGGGTGGTCGAGCAGCTGCTCCAGCACCGCCGCCACACCGTCCTGCTCGTTGCTCACGGTGTGCAGCGGCACCGCCGCCAGCACCTGCGGATGGGCGTTGGCCACGGCGTACGCGGTGCCGGCCCAGGCGAGCATCTCCAGGTCGTTCGGCATGTCGCCGAAAGCCACCACCTCGCTCCGGTCGATCCCGCGCGCCGCGCACCAACGAGCCAGCGTGCTGGCCTTGGTGACGCCGGGCGCACTGATCTCCAGCAGCGGGATCGGCGCCGAGCGGGTGATCTCGGCCAGGTGGCCGGCCGCCTCCCGGGCCTCGCCGAGCAGCTTGTCCGGGTCCAGGTCCGGGTGCTTGGCGAGCAGCTTGAACAGCCCCTGCACCGCCCCGCCCGTGCCCAGCAGCTCCTCCGCCGGACCGATCGGGTGGTTCTCGTCCTGGCCCCACATCCGGACCTCGTACCCGGGCTCGCGGGCGAACCCGGCCGGGTACTCGAAGGCGAACGCGGTGCCCGGGAGCTTCTTGCGCAGCCGCTCGACCACGGCGAGCGCGGCCTCGGCCGCCAGCGGGAACGACTCCAGCAGCTCGCCGCGCCGCACGTCCACCACCGCGCCGCCGTTCGAGCAGATCGCCACCCCGTGGCCGCCGATGTGCGTGCTCACCTGCTTCATCCAGCGCGGCGGGCGGCCGGTCACGAACACCACCTGGACCCCGGCCGCCTCCGCGGCTGCCAGGGCGGCGGCGGTGCGCTCGGTGACGGTTCCGCCCGAGCAGAGCAGGGTGCCGTCCAGGTCGGTGGCTATCAGCCGGGGAGCGGTGCGCGGTGTGGTCACCGGTCCATCTTCGCCCACCGGTGCCGGGAGGTCACCGGCGCGGGGGCCGATGTGGCCCTCGTCGCGGTGACCTCCCGGCGTCCGGGTGTCCGGCCGTGCGGTGGGTGCCGCCGTGCCGCCGTGGCGCCGTGCGGTGCCGCGGCGGTGCTACGCCACGGTGAGGGTCAGGCCGGCGGTGTGCAGCTGCCCGCCGGTCCGGAACTGCAGGAAGAGCCGCCAGTCCCCGGCGGCCGGCATCTCGGCGTGGAACGTCAGCGTCGGGCCGCCGGTGCCGTTCGCCTCCGCCCTCGTCTCCGGGTGGAGGTGGGCGAAGGCCTGGTCGCCGGCGCGGAACGCGGTCAGGTGGGCGAAGGTCTCCAGGTACGGCTGGAGGTCGGTGACCGGGGCGCCGTCCCTGGCGAAGGCCACCTTCAGCTCGCCCGCCCTGCCCGCGACCGGGGAGCCCTCGACCGTGACGGTGTACCCGTCCACCGTCGTGGTGCCGGTCGCGGCGGGCAGCCCGGCGGCGGCGTCGGCGCCCTCGCCGGGGACGGTCACCGTCCGGCTGAGCACCAGGCCGCTGCCGCTGCCGGGGCCGCTGTCCGGGACGAACGAGGCGTACGTCCGCCAGGTGCCGGGGGTGAGCGCGGCCAGCGGGGCGGTCCAGGTGCCGTCGGCGGCCATCTCGGGGTGGAGGTGCTGGAAGCCGGTCAGGTCCGACCGGACGGCGTAGAAGTGCATCCGCTCGGTCTGCTCGGTCCGGTAGGCGGTGAGCCGGGTGCCGTCCGGCGCGGTGACGGCGAACCGGTACGCGGCGGGGGTCCCCGCAGTGAGCGTCCCGGTGTCGGAGGTGAGGCGGTAGCCGTTCCGCTCGGCGGACGGGGCGGCCGTCGTGGGGGTGGAGGAGGCGGCCGGCTCCGGCACGGCGGGCACGCCGTGGCCCTGGTGGGCGCCGGTGGTGGCGGTGTCGGCCGTGGGGGTGGTACCGGCCGTGGGGGCGGCGGCGGCCGTGGTGGTGCCGTGCGCCGCCCCGCCGTGGTCGGTCCCGCTCGTCGCGGCGGAGCCGCAGGCGGTCAGCGTGACCGCCAGGGCGGCGGCGCCTGCGGCGAGCGCCAGGGCGCGTGCGCGGGGGTGGGCGTGCGGACGGGAGTGGTGAGTCATCGTTCGAGGTGTCTTCCGGTGTGTGCGGGCAGGACGCGGCGCGCCCGGGCCCCGTCGACGGGGAGCCCGGCGCGGGCCCGGTCAGGTCCGGGAGACGCACACCTGGGAGAGCAGCCGCCGTCCGGCGGGCGGAGCACGCGGACCGTCGGCCCGCCGCCCGCGCGGCCCGTCCGGCGGGCGCAGCGCGATCAGCACGACGGCCGCCCCGGCCGACAGGGGGGAGGCGGGCAGCCCGGCGCCGTCCCGGTCGCGGGCGGTGACGCAGGACGCCGCCTGCGGCGCGTCCCCGTGAGCCGTTCGCGGCCCGGCCGCCCGGGGGTCGCTCCCGGGCGGCCCGTCGGGCGCGTCCGGCGCGTGGTGGTGCCCGGCGACCGTCGGCACCGAGGGCACGGCCGGCGCGTGGCAGCCCCCGGCCGCCGTCGGCGAGCCGTGCATCAGGAACAGCCCGGCGAGCAGCGCGCAGAGCAGCAGCGACCGGGCCACGGCCCCGTGCCGCACCCCCGCCCGCACCCGCGCCCGCCCACCGTCTGCCGTCACGCGCCCGAGAATACCCCCGGCCGGTATTCGGTCCCCGTAAGCACGCACGGCGCGGCCACGTTTCGGTCCCCGCTGCGCCAGTTCCGGCCGATTCGCCTGTTCCCGGGGTGTCCCGCCCCCGCTGACCGGGCAGGACTCTCCTCGGCCACCCCGTCGGCAGGAAGAGCCATGCCAACTCGCCAGCTTCGAGACGAGCGCCCACCGACCACTCCCGAGGAGGACCCGTCGCCGTCCCGCGAACCGGTCCTGATCGGCGACATCCTCTTCGAGACCCTCACCGACCTCGCCCGCCGCGGTACCCCGACCACCCCCGTCCGCCTCCCCACCCAGCGCCCCCACCCCTGACCCCGCAGGCCCGACTCGGCGGTGGCGACCACCTCACGTCGCACTGGCATCGGGCTCGCCGGCATTTCACCCCGACGAGGGCGTCGAGGGGCGCCGCGCCCTGGTGAACCTCTGCCGTCCGGTGCCGGCGGCGAGCTCGCCGAGGCGCTCGCCGATCACTGAGACGCCAGGACGGGGCTCCCGCTCGTAGTACCAGGGCTTGCGTCGGCGCAACAGGTCCTCACCGTGCTCGCTCCAGGTGAACCCGGGCTTTCGCAGCAGCTTCCGGAACACCGTGTCGACCGTCTCCGGGTGGGCAGCGGCCAAGCGGCGGATCGGCAGCGGCGCGATCGACTCCTCGCGCAGGTAGGCGCGCAGCACGTCCTGGTACTGACGGCGACCCGCGCGGGCCGGGTCGCCGAAGAGGCTCCGCAGCATCCCGTAGTCGGCGTAGAAATTGAGTCCGTCGACCTCGTCGTAGATGACGCCGACCGTGTCCGAGTCCGCGAGGGCTTGCGGCAGTGAGAAGGCCGGCAGATCGATTCCCGGCAACCGCCTGCCCCGGGCCCGCTCGGGCCGCTCGGCGACGGCGGCCTCCTGGCGGTGCCGGTAGTAGGCGTCGAGCCGCTCTTCGACCTCGGCCGGCGGAAGGACCAGCTCGTCGCTGCCGCAGAACGAGATGAACGCGGCCCGGTCCTCCCGCATCGACGCCCATCCCTGCTCGATCTTCTCGGGGTTGCGGAAGACCAGTTCGGGGTGGCCGGTCGCCAACTGCAGGGCGGCCCGGGCGATCTCGCCGGCGCTGGACCTGGGGTAGTACGACATCGCCCCGGAGATCAGCCACGTCCCGTCTGCCGAGTGGACGGGCACCACGCACGCGAGGAGGAACCCGCCCCTCGACACTCCCCGGAACGCCGCCCGCCCGACGTTCGAGTACGTGCGGTACTCCAGGTCGTCGACCAGGTTCAGCAGGACGACGGCGTCCCCGTCCTTGCACCGGACCTCGAAGACGCCCTCGACCGGGTCACGCCAGCCGAGCAGCATCGCCCGGTCGGCCTCGGTCAAGTCCCGCCGTCCGGCGACGAACCGGTCCACCACGGTCGAATCGTCCGGCAAGCGGTACCGGAGGATGAAGTGGTCGATGATCCGGATCGACGCGCCCTCGTCCAACTGCCCTTCGGGGCCCGCCGCCTCCAGCAGGAGGGGGGTCAACCACCGGTCGAAGCGCGCGCCCTGGGCGAAGACGACGAGGTCGCCCTTGAGTTCGGAACTTCGCTCGATCAGACCTCGCAACGACGCCTCGTCCTCACTCCGTACAACAGCAGTCATGCGAGCCCTCCCGGTCTTGAGGTTCCGACTACCTGCTCGTGCTCGTCGTAGGTGTCGACCGTCGCCTCGTCGACCAGTGAGGCGAGTTCTCGCCTGCTCAACGTGCCCATGGCGGCACGCTAGCCGATCTGCCCGGGCGCTCTCGCGCGCAGTCCGAAAGTGCGCCGATCCGCGCGCGTATCGTCATCCCATGCGCTTGAGTAGCGCTGTCCTCCCCGTCCACCGGTGGGCCGAAGGGCAGATGGCCGCCCGGTCGGCGCTTCGGTCACAGAGCTCGTGAGACCGCGCCATCGGTAGGCCGAGTCAAGTCCCCAAGGGCGATGTCGGCGCCATGAGGTGATGGCACATCGAGACCGGCGTCCGGCCTCGCACGGTCGGAGTCGCACAACCGGGTGGGAAGACGTCAGATCGGCTCGATCGCGATGCGGCGGCGACACAGTCGGCGCAGGTCCTCGGGGTCACTGGTCACGATCGTCACATCGCCGTGTTCGAGGTGCGCGGTCGCTGCCAGCATCGCGTCGATGGCGTACTTGTGGCCGTGCAGCCCCTCGGACGCGAGCAGCTTGCTCGCCGCCCGTGCGATCTCTTCCGTGATCGGCCGCACCTTGGCCAGGGACACGGCGTGGTCGAACGCCGCCTGGGGCACCTTGGGGTCGCGTGCTTCGACCAGTGTGGCCGCGCTCGTCACGACCAGGAGGTCCAGCGTTCGCGCGACGTCCAGCCAAGCGGTCATGTCGCGCTGCCGGCGGGAGAGCTTGGACAGTGCCTCGCTGTCGAGCACGAGGGTGCCACTCACGCGGCGTCCGCCGGGGCGGTGTCCGCGCGGTGAGCGGCATGGTGCGCGCGGATGCGTTCGGCCTTGGCCGCCACGTCGGCCGCGTCGACCGGACCGTGCTCGGCCTCGGAGGCTGCGATGAACTCGTCGATGGCCTCGCGCTGGAGCTGCCGCTGCACAGCCTCCTCGATGTAGGAGGAGACGCCCTGCTTGCCGGCGCGCGCGCGAATCGCCTCCAAGGTCTCGGCTTGCAGGGAGACGCTGGTGACTCGGGTCTTGCCGGGGCGAGGCGTGTCCATAGCAGAAGTGTAGTACATGATGTGTGAGTGCGGCGGAGCGTCCGGCCCGCAGCCTTTCTCACCCGCCACAGCCTGAACTGCGGGAGAACCCGTCGGGAGGGTCCGAAGTCCCGCCCGGCCTCAGATGGCGATGAGTCGCACGCGGGGGCCGCAGAGCCTGGCCATGTCGTCGACGTCGGAGGTGAGCATGGCTACCGGCCCCGGTTGCCGCAGCGCCATCTCTGCCACGGTCGCGTCGATCGCGTACTCGTGTCCGTGCAGTCCGGCCTGCTTCAGCAGCCTGGCCGAGGCCCGTGCGGCCTGATCGGTGACCGCCTCGACCTTGACCCGGGAGAGCGTCCGGTTCAGCCGGGCTTCGTTCACCCGGGCGTGCGTGACTTCGACGATCGTGTTCGCGCCGACCACGAAGTCGGCTCCCCTGGTGTGGAAGACCTGAAGCATCGCCAACACGCCGCGGTCCTGGGTGATCCACGAGGACAGTCCCTCGGAGTCCAGCACGACCGTCTCGAAGCGTTCGGTCACGCGGCGCCCGCCGAGCCCGTCGACCCTGCGGAGCCGAAGATCCTGGCGTGCGCTTCGGACAGCTCCTCGTCGGTGAAGGCGCCCTGGTCGACCTGGTAGCGGCGGAGGTCGTCCGCGAGCAGTTGGTGGCGAATCCGGCGGGCGACTGCCTCCGCGACGTACCCGGAGACGTTGTCGGTGAGCCTTCTCAGCTCGTTCACCTGTTCTGTCGGGAGGGTGACGGTGATACGTGTGGTGGCAGCCACAAAGAGAGCATGCTGCGATATGCGCCCGCGTGGGCGGTGCATCGGGCCGTAGGGTCGTTGCCATGCGCTTGAGCACGGTGATCCTGCCCATCCACCGGTGGGCCGAAGGACAGAAGATCTGGCGGCGGGCCGAGGACCTCGGGTTCCATGCCGCGTACACCTATGACCACCTGTCGTGGCGGTCGTTCCGGGACGAGCCGTGGTTCGGGGCGGTGCCGACGCTGACGGCGGCGGCCACGGCGACCGAGCGGATCCGCCTCGGCACGCTGGTCACCTCGCCGAACTTCCGGCATCCGGTGACGCTGGCGAAGGAGCTGATCACGGTCGACGACGTCTCGGGCGGGCGGCTGACCGTGGGGATCGGGGCCGGCGGGACCGGCTTCGACGCGACGGCGACCGGCCAGGAGGCGTGGTCGCCGCGGGAGCGGGCGGACCGGTTCGGGGAGTTCCTGCCGCTGCTGGACGAGCTGCTGCGCACCGATGCCACGACCCGCGAGGGTACGTACTACTCGGCGGTCGAGGCGCGGAACATCCCCGGCTGCGTGCAGACGCCGCGGGTGCCGTTCTACGTGGCGGCGACCGGACCGCGCGGGCTGAGGCTGGCGGCGGAGTACGGGCAGGGCTGGGTGACGTACGGGGACCCGCGCGGGCCGGCGGAGGTGCCGGTGGAGCAGGCGCCGGCCGTGATCGCCGCGCAGGTCGAGAAGCTCCGGGCGGCCTGCGCGGCGGCCGGGCGGGACGCCGGTGAGCTGGAGAAGGTGCTGCTCCAGGGGTCCACGGCGGAGAAGCCGCTGGCCTCGGTGGACGCCTTCGTCGACTGGGCGGGCAGGTACCGGGAGCTGGGGATCACCGAGCTGGTGATCCACTGGCCGGTGCCGGACTCGATCTTCGAGAACGACCCGGCGGTGTTCGAGCGGATCGCCACCGAGGGCCTCGCCCAGCTCGGCTGACCGCGCGTCCGCAGGACCCGACGGCCACCGGCCGATCCCGCGTGCCGGGGGAGCCGGCCGGTGGCTCCGCGGGCGGGGTCCGCGCGGATCCCCTAGGGGACGACGGCCCGGGTGTCATACCGCAGCAGCAGACAGGCTCGTCATCGGAGCTCATGGCCCCGGTGGCGGGTGCGCACTACGTTGGGCCACGTGTCCACTGTCATCAAGACGGACGGCCTCACCAAGAGGTTCCCCCGGGTCACCGCCCTCGATCAGCTCACCGTAGAGGTTGAGCCCGGGGTGGTCGGTCTGGTGGGGGCGAACGGGGCGGGCAAGTCCACACTCATCAAGATCCTGCTCGGGCTTGCCCCGGCGACCTCGGGGACCGGGCAGGTGCTCGGTCTCGACATCGCCACCCAGGGCTCGGAGATCCGCGAGCAGGTCGGCTACATGCCGGAGCACGACTGCCTGCCGCCGGACGTGTCGGCCACCGAGTTCGTGGTGCACATGGCGCGGATGGCGGGGCTGCCCGCCGCCGCGGCGCGCGAGCGGACGGCGGACACGCTGCGGCACGTCGGGCTGTACGAGGAGCGCTACCGGCCGATGGGCGGGTACTCGACGGGCATGAAGCAGCGGGTCAAGCTGGCGCAGGCGCTGGTGCACGACCCGAAGCTGGTGCTGCTGGACGAGCCCACCAACGGGCTGGACCCGGTCGGCCGGGACGACATGCTGGCGCTGATCCGCCGCGTGCACACCGACTTCGGCATCTCGGTGCTGGTCACCACCCACCTGCTGGGTGAGCTGGAGCGGACCTGCGACCACCTGGTGATCATCGACGGCGGCAAGCTGCTGCGGTCCTCGTCGACGGCCTCCTTCACCGGTGCGACGGCCACCCTGGCGGTCGAGGTGACCGACCACCCGCAGGACGCGGGGCTGGACGCGAGCGCCGCCGTGCGCGCGCGGCTGGCCGCGGCCGGGCTCGCGG
This sequence comes from Kitasatospora sp. NPDC002965, assembly GCF_040611255.1. Taxonomy (NCBI): domain Bacteria; kingdom Bacillati; phylum Actinomycetota; class Actinomycetes; order Kitasatosporales; family Streptomycetaceae; genus Kitasatospora; species Kitasatospora sp. NPDC002965. The sequence continues at coordinate 10,484 of NZ_JBEXNT010000167.1, forward strand.
TGGAGACGGAGGGGTCGCGGATCCTGTTGGTCCGGCTGGCCGGTGACGACACGTACGACACCATCCGGGACGCGGTCGCGGGCCTCGGCCTGGGGCTGGTCCGGCTGGAGCAGCGCCGCCACCGGGTGGCCGAGCTGTTCACGGACGGCGGCGCGGGCAGTGGCGCCGACGGCGATGCGGACGGCGGCGCGGACAGGGCACCGGCCGGCGGCGACCGCCGGCAGAACGAGGGGGGTACCGCAGATGTCGCTGTCTCCTGACACCAGGCCGACCGACACCGGAGTCATCCACGACATCGGTTACCGGGGCTACGCAGGCCCCCGGCTGGGCCGGGCGTACGCCACGCGCTCGCTGTTCACCCAGAGCCTGCGCGCCGCGTACGGACTCGGGCGGTCGGGCAAGTCCAAGGTGCTGCCGATGCTCGTGCTGGGCGCGGCCGCCGTGCCCGCCGTGATGATCGTCGTGATCACCGTCGTGGCCAAGCAGGACAAGCTGTCGATGGACTACGCGGAGTACCTGAGCGGGGTCGGGCTGGTCGTCTCGATCTTCCTCGCCTCGCAGGCGCCGGTGCTGTTCTCGCGGGACCTCCGGCACCACACCGTGCCGCTGTACTTCTCCCGCCCGATCACCCGCGCCGACTACGTCCGGGCCAAGTACGCCGCGATGGTCTGCGCCCAACTGCTGCTGATGCTGGTGCCGTTGCTGGTGCTGTACGTCGGTGCGCTGCTGAGCGGGCTGAGCTTCGGCCACGAGACCGAGCACTTCCTGTACGGCTTGACCGCGGCGGTCCTGTACGCGCTGGTGCCGACCTCGATCGCGGTGGTCATCGCCGCCGCCACGCCGCGGCGCGGCTTCGGGGTGGCCGCGATCATGGGCTACCTGGCGGTGAGCACGGTGGTCGTCGCGATCGTGATCGGGATCAGCGGCACCACCGCCGACGGAGGGGCCTCGGACTCCGCGCAGTGGGCCGCGCTGCTCTCTCCGGGAGCGCTCGTGGAGAGCCTGACCAACCAGGTGTTCGACCTCGGCAGCGGTCCCGAGCGGCTGCACGCGCCGGGCGGGCTGGGTGTGGTCGTCTTCGTCGCCGTCGCCGCCGTGATGGTCGCGGGTTCGTACCGGCTGCTGCTGCGCCGCTACCGCGGCATCTGATCAACCGAGTATCTGAGAGGGCGCCATGGCCACCATCACCATCGACAAGGTTTCCCGCTGGTTCGGGAACGTGGTCGCCGTCAACGACGTCAGCATGGCGATCGGTCCCGGTGTCACGGGTCTGCTCGGTCCCAACGGTGCCGGGAAGTCGACCCTCATCCACATGATGAGCGGATTCCTCGCTCCCTCCACCGGGGCGGTCACCCTGGACGGCGCGCCGATCTGGCGCAACCAGGAGGTGTACCGCCAGATCGGGCTCGTCCCCGAGAGGGAGTCGATGTACGACTACCTCACCGGTTGGGAGTTCGTGCTCGCCAACGCCGAACTGCACGGACTCCCCCACCCGGGTGCGGCCGCCCGCAAGGCGCTGGCCCTGGTCGAGATGGAGTACGCGCAGGAGCGGAAGACCGGCACCTACTCCAAGGGCATGAAGCAGCGCGTCAAGATGGCGTCGGCCCTGGTCCACGACCCCGCCGTGCTGCTGCTCGACGAACCGTTCAACGGGATGGACCCGCGGCAGCGGCTCCAGCTGATGGAGCTGCTGCGCCGGTTCGGGGCGGACGGCCGCACGGTGCTGTTCTCCTCGCACATCCTGGAGGAGGTCGAGCAGCTGGCCCGGCACATCGAGGTCGTCGTGGCCGGGCGGCACGCCGCCTCCGGCGACTTCCGGAAGATCCGCCGGCTGATGACCGACCGCCCGCACCGCTACCTGGTCCGCTCCAGCGACGACCGCCGGCTGGCGTCGGCGCTCATCGCCGACCCGTCGACGGCCGGCATCGAGCTCGACCTCCAGGAGAAGGCGCTGCGCATCCAGGCGGTGAACTTCCAGGGGTTCACCACCCTGTTGCCGAAGGTCGCCCAGCAGGCGGGCATCCGGCTGTACACCGTGGCGCCCGCGGACGAGTCGCTGGAGAGCGTCTTCTCGTACCTCGTCTCCGCCTAGCCCCCGGCGTACCGGCCCGGAGCCGCACGCACAGTCGCCCGCACAGCCGCACGTACGCGCCGCACGCACAGCCGCACCCGGCTCCGGACGCGTGAACCGGAACCGCTCGCCGAACCGCTCGCCGAACCGGACCCACACGGACCCCAGGAAGGCCGACCCACCATGAACCCGACCGTCGCCAGGCTGACGCTGCGCGGCCTGCTGGGCCGCCGCCGCGGCTTGCTGCTGCTGGTGGTCCCCGCCCTGCTGCTGCTCGTCTCGGTGATCGCCGCCGGCGCCAGCGGGGACAAGCACGACCTGACCGTCAAGATCCTCGGCCAGCTCGGCCTCGGCACCCTGCTGCCGATCCTCGGCCTGGTCGTCGGCACCGGCGCCATCGCCACCGAGATCGACGACGGTTCGATCGTCTACCTGCTGGCGAAGCCGCTGCCCCGCTGGAAGATCATCACCACCAAGCTGGTGGTGGCGATCGGTACCACCTGGGTCTTCGCGGCCGTCCCGACGCTGCTCGCCGGGCTGCTGCTGTACGGCACCCGGGACGGCCTGGCGGTCGGCTACACCGTGGCCACGCTGGTGGCCGGGGCCGCGTACAGCTCGCTGTTCCTGCTGCTCGGCGTGGTCACCCGGCACGCGGTGGTGGCCGGCCTGGCGTACGCGCTGGTCTGGGAGTCGCTGATCGGCAACTTCGTCGAGGGCGCGCGGACGCTCAGCGTCCAGCAGTGGGGGCTGTCGGTGGCCAAGGCGGTGGCCGAGGAGGGCGCGATCACCGCGGACGTGGCGCTCGGCGTGGCCGTGCCGCTGCTGCTGGTGGCCACCGTGGCGGCGGCGGTGTTCGCCTCGGTGCGGCTGGCCGGGCTGACCCTGGCGAGCGAGGAGTAGCCCCGGGAGGGCGACGCACGCCAGGCCCCGGGCCGGGCGGAGCGACGGAAGCGGAGCGAGGACAGGGTCGGCCCCGGCAGCAGCTGCCGGGGCCGACCCTCGTGCGGCCGCCGTCGCGGACCGTGCGGTCGCCTCAGAGCGTGCGGTTGCGTCCGGCGCCCCAGCCGGCGGCGGCGACCACGGTGACCAGCACCAGCATCAGCGCCAGCGGCACGGTCCAGCCGCCGGTCAGCTGGCGCAGGGCGCCGGCACCGACCGGACCGGCCGCGGCGACCAGGTAGCCGATCGCCTGCGACATCCCGCCCAGCTGGGCGGCTCCGGCGACACTGTCGGTCCGCAGCACGATGAAGGCGAGCCCGAGGCCGAGCGAACCGCCCTGGGCGACGCCCAGGATGGTGGCCGCCACCCACGCGCCCGGCACCGGCGCGATCAGCAGGACGGCGATGCCGACCCCGTTCAGCACGGCCATCACGAGGGCGAGCGCCCGCTGGCTGGTCATCCGGCCGGCCATCAGCGGGACGAGGAAGGCACCGACCACCTGCACCAGGTTGGAGTAGGCGAAGACCAGGCCGGCCTCGCCGCGGTCCATCCCCTGGTCGGCCAGGATGGTCGGCATCCAGGCGACCAGGGTGTAGACCAGCAGCGACGAGATGCCCATGAAGAGGCTGATCTGCCAGGCCAGCGGCGAGCGCCAGATTCCCTCGATCGGCCGGTTCGCCGAAGCCGGGCCGGTCGCAGCCGTCGCGGTCGTGGTCGCCGTCGCGGTCGCCCTCGCGGTCGCCGTCACCGCCGAGGGACCCGTCGGGGCGGCGGCCGTCCGGCCGGCCCGCGCCCGCAGCACCTGCGGCAGCCAGGCCACCGCGGCGACCAGGGCGAGCAGCGACCAGGCGCCGAGCGAGGCCTGCCACCCGCCTCCGAGCACGTGCTCCAACGGCACCGACGTTCCGGCCGCGAGCGTCGCGCCGACCAGCATGGTGGTCGAGTAGACGCCGGTCATCGCGGCGGCCCTCCCGGGGAACTCACGCTTGACCAGGCCGGGCATGGAGACGTTCAGCACGGCGATGGCCACACCGATCACCACGCACCCGGCGTACAGCGCGGACACCGAGGGCAGCACCCGCAGCAGCACGCCCGCGCCGAGCACGAGCACCGCGCCCAGCACCACCCGCTCGGTGCCGAACCGCCGGGTCAGCCGGGGGGTGAGCGGCGCGCCGACGCCCTGGAAGAGCACCGGCACGGTGGTGATCAGACCGCTCGCGGTGGCGGACAGCCCGAAGGTGCGCTGGATCTCGCCGACCATCGGGGACACCGCCGCCAGGCAGGCGCGCATGTTCAGGGCGACCAGCAGGATGCCGGTCAGCAGCAGCGCGGGGTGGGCCAGCCGGCTGCGGACGGGGAGCGCGGAGGAGGTGGTGACCACCGGCTGCTGGGCACGGGTGACGGCCATGGGGCGTGCTGCTCTTTCGGGAAACGGTTCCGGGAATGCCGAAGGGCGGGATGCCGAGGGGCGGGAACGCGGAGGGCGGAAGGGGCGGGCGCGGAGGGGCTCGGGGCCGCTTACTTCCGGGCCGCGATGGCGGCGAGGAGCTGCTCGACGGCCGCGGTCGGCTCGGCGAGCAGCGCGCGACAGGCCGCTTCGGCGCGGTCCGGGTCACCGCTCTCGATCGCGTCCACCAGCGCCTCGTGGGTGGCGACGACCACCTCCGGCATCTCGTGGTCGCCGAACGCCGTCCGCATCGACTCGCGCACCGAGGCACCGAAGTAGCGGTACACCTCGGCCAGCGCCGGGTTGTGCGCGGCCTCGACGACGGCGGTGTGGAACTCCAGGTCGTGCTCGACGGTCGCCTCGCGGCCGGCCCGCTCGGGGTGCGCCGCGATCACCTCGACCTCACGGGCCAGCGCGGCCCGCATCCGGACGATGTCCTCGGGGGTGTGCCGCAGCGCGGCCAGCCGGGCGCCCTCGGCCTCCAGCGCGGCCCGGACCTCCAGGACGTCGCGGACGCCGGAGCGCTGGACGCCGCGCAGGACGGACGCCGGGTCACTGGTGGAGCGCACGAAGGTGCCCTCGCCCTGACGGGAGACCAGCATGCCCGCGTGCGCCAGCACCCGGATCGCCTCCCGGACGGTGTTCCGTCCGACGCCCAGCCGCTCGGCGAGTTCGTGTTCGGTCGGGATCTGCGACCCGACCGGCCAGACACCGGAGCTCAGCTGCTCGCGCAGCTGCTCGATCGCGGTGTCCACGAGGGAGCGCCGCCCGGCGGTCTGCAGCGTGTCGTTGCTGCTGTTCGCACTGGTCACGGCGGTTCCTCCCCGGTCTGCGGCTGCCCTGGGGGAGCCGGTCATCGGTCATCCTACAACTGCTTGCCCGGTCATCCTACAACTGGGGATGAACACCGGGGGAACCGTTGCGTCCGAACCGGCACACCCGGTCGGCGAGGTCGCGAGGTCGCGCGGCCGACGTGGTCGGCGCGGTCGGCGACCTCGGGCCCGGGGTCGGCGACGGGGCCGGGAGCCGCCGGGCCGGGTCCCCGGTGCGGCCCCGGCCCGTCCGATCAGGTCCCGTCGCGCGGGGTCCGGTTCGAGTTCCCGTTCCGGTAGGGGATCTCGAACCGCCCCCACACGTCGGAGGGCGAACCGTCGGCGTCCTCGAACCGGTTCTCGGCCCCCGTCCCGGTCGGAACGGCGAACCAGGTCGCGTCGTCGGGGTCGACCTCCAGGCCCAGTGCCGCGGAGATCTCCGCCAGGGCCGAGGCGAGGCGGGGGCCGTTCGCGGCGAACACCGCGTCCTGGCCGCGCCCGCGGAGGTCGAACGGCAGCCAGGCGTCGGAGTGCGTCGTGAGTCCCACGTTGAAGAACCCCTCGGACGCCTCCGCCCCCAGGGTGAACAGCCCCTCCTCCGCCCGGGCGCCGCGGCCGGTCTCCACGACGCCGTCGCAGGACGCGAACAGTTCGACGGTGCCGATCTCGCCGGGGGCGAGAGCCGCCTTGATCTGCGCCGTCAGCGACTCGGGAGCCCCCGAGTCCACCACGGCGAGTGCGCCGACCCGGAAGTCCGACCGGACCAGGAAGTTCCGGCGACCCGGCTGCGGAACGGACACGGCCACCCGCCCCAGGCACGGGGTGCCCAGCCGGTGCCGGTCGAGGGCCCGCAGGGCCAGGACGAACCGGCGTACGGCCTCGCCCACCAGGTCGGTCCGGTGTCCGGGTTCACCCCAGTACCATCGCGCTACGGGCGTGCTGGCGATCAAGGACGGCCTCCAGGCATGAAGTTGGCGCCGGGTGGATACGTGATCGTGCCGTCCTCGACGCGGAGTCCGCCAGGCTCCCCCTGGTGTCGACGACGAACGGGCGTGACGAAGATATGACGTACCCGGCCGCTCGGGTGGTTGCCCTCGTGGCGGTGGAACCGTGCGTCCGGCGTTCGGCCCCGGCCGGGCGGCCGGCTCCGACGACGAGCGCCACTGAGGCCGGCCCTACCGGTGGTCTGGTATGACGGAGCCGGTCCACACCCCTGATTCGAGGAGAGCGTCCGCATGGTGTTCAAGAAGCTGCTCGGTGCCCTGGGCGTCGGCGGTCCCGGCGTCGACACCGTTCTGACCACGCCGGTCGTGCAGCCCGGTGGGACCCTGCAAGGGACGGTCGAGCTGACCGGGGGGACGGTCGAGGCCGACATCCGGGGGATCACGCTGACGCTGGTCGCCCGGGTGGAGGTCGAGCACGAGGAGGGCGAGAGCACCGGGCTGTACCCGTTCGCCCGCTTCTCGGTGACCCAGCCGCTGAAGCTGGCCCCGGGCGAGAACCGGTCCGTCCCGTTCGCCGTCCAGGTGCCGTGGGAGACGCCGGTCACCACCATCGCGGGGCAGCGCCTCCACGGCATGCAGCTGGGCGTGCGGACCGAGGTCGACATCGCGGGCGCGCTGGACAAGGGCGACTCCGACCCGCTGGAGGTCGAGCCGCTGCCGGCCCAGCGCCGCATCCTGGAGTCGCTGCTCCAGCTCGGCTTCCGGTTCCGCTCGGCCGACCTGGAGGCCGGGCACATCCGCGGCACCGCTCAGACGCTGCCCTTCTACCAGGAGATCGAGTACTCCTCGGCGCCGCAGTACGCGCACGCCTGCAACTCGCTGGAGGTCAGCTTCGTCACCACCGCCCACCGGGTGGAGGTGGTCCTGGAGGCGGACAAGCGCGGCGGGCTGTTCGGGGGCGGCGGGGACGTGATCCGCACCCACGCGATCGACCACGGCCAGGCCGACCAGGACCTCACCGCGCTGGTCGACGGCTGGATCCGCTCGGCGCTCTGATCCCGTCGGGGGGGGGGGGGGGGGCCCGGGCGAGGCGCCGGCCGGAAACCACCCCCCCCCAAACCCCC
>NZ_JBEXNT010000168.1:0-17527 GCF_040611255.1 Kitasatospora sp. NPDC002965
GAGGCGTCCTCGGTGCCGGTGAACTTGATCGTCACCGACTGGCCCGCGTAGGCCGAGAGGTCGAAGGTGCGCAGCTGGTAGCCGGAGGCCGCGTCGGCGTTCGAGTACGTCTTCAGCGCCGTACCGTTCGCCGAGACCGTCAGCTTGTCGTAGGCGGTCGAGCCGGACTCACCGGTGTCGATGTGCAGGTAGAAGCTCAGCGTGGCCCTGCAGCCGGCCGGGACGGTCACCGTCTGGGCGAGCGTGTCGGTGCGGGTGGAGCCGTAGCCGTTCAGCCACGCCTTCCAGGTGCCGCCGTGCGGGGCCTGCGAGGCCGACTTGTCGACGACGCCGCTGGAGGTGGTCCAGGGTGCGGCGGTGCCGGTCTCGAAGCCCGCGTTGCCGAGCAGCTGCGCCGGGGTGCAGGTGCCGCCACCGCCGTTGACGGTCCAGCCGAAGGCGGTGCTGCCGGTCTTGTTCGCCGAGTCCTTCGCCGTCACGGTCACGTTGTACGTGCCCGCCGTCGTCGCGGTGCCGCTGATCACGCCGGTGGAGGCGTTGATCGACAGGCCGGCCGGCAGACCGGTGGCGGTGTAGGTGTAGGGGGTGGATCCGCCGCTCGCCTGGATCTGCAGGTTCGCCGAACCGCCCACCGCGGTGGACTGGTTGCCCGGGTTGGCCACCGAGACGGTGCCGCTGCCCGCGGGCTTGGTCAGCAGGCACCCGCTGACGTTGAGGTCGATGACCCGCCCGGTGCCGAGGCAGGTGGTGAACCAGTAGGTCTCCTGCCCGTAGCTCTGGCCCTTGACGGCCTTGGTGGTGCCGTCGGCCGCCACCTCGCAGGGGTTGTTGATGGTGCACATCTGGCCGTCGTCGTTGCCGGTGTTGTTGATGCCGACGACCTTCTTGGTCGCGGCGTCGACGATCGGCGAACCGGAGGTGCCGTGCGTGGTGTTGCAGCCGGAGCTGTAGCGGATCGAGTCGCGCCAGGTCCACTCGTCCTCGCGCAGCGTGCCGACGAACCCGTTGATGGAGCAGTTCCAGGTCTGCTTCCAGTACGAGGACGGTATGAACATCGCCGAGCCGTCGACCGGGTGCGTGTCGCTGACGGTCAGCGCCGTCGCGCCGAACTTGGAGGTGATCGACCCGAAGGTGTCGGTGAGTTGGTACAGGGCGACGTCCGTGCCGGTCATCGTCGCGTACAGGATCCTGTCCGCCTGCACGGTGCCGAGCGAGCCGCCCGACGCGTTGAGGAGCGTGCCGCTGCGGCTGGCGCTCTGGTTCTGGATGACCTGGCCCGCCGTCGGCATGGTCGGCAGACAGTGGCCGTTGGTGAGCATGAGGGCGCGGTCGGTGTCCACCGAGGAGGGGTAACGCACGAGCGAGGCGGAGCAGTTGCTCAGTGCGATGGTGGACGTCAGGTCACCGGCCTGTACCGCCTGCGCGGGGGTGGCAGTGACGCAGGTCAGAACCCCTGCGACGACTGCGCCCGCGGCGGACGCGGCGGCAAGTCTCTTGAACATGGCTCTCCTTGTGGGGGATGCGGGGCGTACGACCGGTTGCGGACGCCCGCGCCGCACGAAAGTGCCATGCCCACTTCAATCGGTCAACCATGCGTACGGAATTCGTCCGCCCGGATCCGCCCAGGGGCGCGGGGAGGCACCCGGAAGCGCCAGCAGGCGCACCGCCCGCCCCGCTCCGGACACCGCAAGGCCCCGCTCCGGCCCGCTCCGGCCCGCTCCGCCCCGATCCGGCCCGCTCCTGCCCGCTCCGCTCCGACCGGTCGCCACCGACGACCGTGGCCGGCGATCAGGCCGACAGCCCGGCCTCGGAACTCACTCCCCCGTCAGAGCCGTCACCACGTAGGCCACGTCATACGGCATCAGCGCCACCTCCAGGGCGCCGCCCTCGCCGCCCTCGTCGCCCTCGGACGCGAACTCGACGACCACCGCGTCGGATCGGATCCGGACCCGTTCGCGCCAGGTCGTCCGCCGCATCCCGACCTTCCGCAGTCCCGTCGGCAGCGGCCTCGCGCCGGCTCGCCCGCGGACGGGCCTCCAGACCACCCCGTCCGGCCCGATCAGCAGCCGACCGGTGCGCCAACGCCCGTCCTGAGGAGGGTTCCTGACCATGCACATCACTCGGGCGGTCGCGCCCCCGGCGAGCTTCCGGGCGCGTGCGAGATGCCTGCGCTCGACGATCCATCCGGCCGCGAGGGCCACGGCGCCGGTGAGCGCCAGGTCGGTGAGTACGCTCACCCTCCCAGTGAAGCAAAACCCGGACCGCGTGTCCGCCGCATCGCCACGATCGAGGTCGGCGACGGCACTCGGCACCGGCCGGCACTCGACACCGGTCGACGGCCGGGCCGCGCCGGGCCGGGCCGCGGTGGCCCGTCCCGCCGTTCGACGAGGAGCCGGGAGCAGCCGGGGCCGGCGGCCCGGCCGCGCTCAGCGCAGGTCGAGGACCGGCCGGGTCGAGAGCTCGTCGCCCATGCCCGTGTCGTCCGGCCCGTACACGAGCGCGGCCAGCTCCGTGTTCCGGTTGGCCGTGGCGAGGGGCAGCCACTCCAGGACGATGCCGTACCCGCCGCAGACCGACTCGCCGCCGTCGCCGCCGTGGATCGCGCCCGGGTCGCTGGTGATCTCGGACCGGTAGGTGTCGTAGGCGATCCGCAGCCCGAAGGCGTTCGGCCCGGTGTGCGGGCCGGTGTCGTCCTGGTAGGGGCCGCGGTCGAGCGGGAACTCGTCGCCCCAGCGGAAGAGCGTCCCGGCGCCTGCGCCGCACGCGTGCTCCCACTCGTCGGGGTGCGGGAGCCGCAGCCCTTCCGCGGCCAGCGCCGCCGGGGTGTCGGCGAGCGGCTCGACGAGGTCCTCGTCCTCGACGGCCATCAGCAGCGTCGGCACGGTCACGGTCCGGTGCGGGCTGAGGTACCGGGCGAGGTGGAGCCGGAGGTCGTCGTCGAGACCGAAGCCCTGGCTGACGCTCTCCTCCCGGTAACAGTCGAGGAGTTCGGCCGAGGGCTGCCACGCCGCCAGGTCGAACCCGACCGTGACCCGGCCACCCGGCACCAGCGCGAACAACCGCTCCCCGCGCTCGACCAGCACCCGGTGCAGCGGCGCGCCCAGGTGTTCGACCGTCTCGACCTGCTCCGGTCGACCGCCCACCACGTCGGCCGCGCGGGCGGCCAGGCGGGTGGCGGTGGCGAGGTCGAGCCGGCGCCAGGCGGCAAGGGTGAGGGAGGAGAGCGGTTCGAGGGCCATGCGCGGAGTCTGGCACACGCCACCGACAACGGAGTTGTGCCCCGGCGGGCGCCGCCGCGCGGCTCGACGGCCGGCACGCCCGGCCGCGCCGACGGGGCGCCGGGGAGGCACCGGCGAGGCACCGGGGAGCGGGTGCGCGTGGGTGCGGGCGGAGGTCCCGGGTCCGCGAGGGCGCCGGCGGGATCGTGGACGAACCCTTTCGAGTCGGACTACCTGCCGTGTCGATCCCACCAGTGATTCATCATTTAATTAACCTCTCCCCGAGCCGAGTCATCGCTCGCAAGAGACTTCGGCCAGGACGGGCCGACGACCATCGGAGGAGCCGCAGTGGCGCAGGCAGCGAGACGGGGCCGCCCCTCGACGGGGGCGCGGGAAGCGGTGCTCAGGGCCGCCGGAGAGATGCTCGGGGACGCCGGGCTGGCGCTGTCCACCAAGGAGATCGCGCACCGCGCGGGCGTCGCGGAGTCGAGCATCTTCTACCACTTCGGCGACCGGCGCGGCTTGATCCAGGCCGTCATCGGACAGTACCTGCCGGTGTTCGCCGACACCACCGCCGTCCTCGGCGAACGGCCCGCGCCGCCGGCGGACGGCGGCCCGGCCGGTGACCCGGACCTCCAGGCCGACCTCGCCGCCATGCTCACCGGGCTGGAGGACTTCTACCGGCGGATCATGCCGATCCTCGGCGCCATGCAGTCCGGCCGCACCCTGCGCGACCTCCTCGTGGCGCACGGCGGCGAGATCGGACCGCACCTCGCGCTCCGGCCGGTCGGCGACGCGCTGCGCGTCCACCAGGCGGCCGGACGCCTCGCCGCCGGGCTCGACCCGGTCACCGGCGCACTGCTCCTGATCGGTGCCGCTCACCAGCGCGCGCTCTACCACTACCTGCTGGGCGACGACGCCGACCGCTTCGTCCCGCCGGTCGAAACGGTGGCCCGCACCCTCCTCCCGACCTTCGCCCCCTGACGGGCGGGGAGGCAGGGAGGCGGGGGCAGGAGGACGGGAGAACAGGAGGGCGGGATCGTGGGAGGGCAGCCCGCCGGGCAGACGGACAACGGATCGGCGGGCAGACCGGAGGCAGTCGCCCGGGCAGCGGTGCGGCCGAGCACGCCGGAAGGGGAAGCGCCCCCCGCCGGCCCGGCGGAGGGCAGCCCCGGTCACGGCTGCGGGAAGGTCTCCTCGTCCACGTCGCTGGTCTTGGCGTTCCCGCCGACCTTCGCGGTCAGCGTGATCGACCACGTGGTGGCCGTCCGGCCGGTCTCGTAGGACAGCGTGTCGTCGAACTTCGTGTAGGAGCAGTTCTGGGTGAACATCTTCAGCGAGGTGTCCCAGTCGACGCCGTCGGAGAAGAAGACCTCGTAGGTGCCGTCCTCGATGCCGTCGATCGACGCCTTCTTCCCCTTGCCGACGTACAGCGAGTGGACCGCCTTGGTGTTCTGGGAGAGCGTCACGACCGAGTCGGAGCTGCCACCCGTGTTGTCGACCTCCAGCCCGCCCTCGCCGCGCAGGCGGCCCTTGCGGATCATGGTGCCGTTGTCGAGCGAACGGGCCTGCAGCTGCGGGGTCTGCGGGACGTTGAAGGTCGTCGGGTAGCCCGCGGCGGTCATCTGGGCGAGCGCGGCGGGCACCCCCTTGAGGCCCTCGGAGAGGCCGACCGAGGCGAAGGCCGAGGTCGTGGTGCAGACGCCCTTCCCCTTGATGTCGGTGCGCACCTTCGTCAGGTCCGTGGACAGCTGGGAGAGCGCGGTCACCAGCTGGCGCCGGACGGTGGTGACGGTGTCCGGCTCGCCGGACAGGCCCAGCCCGCTGCTGGCGGAGTTGGCCGCGGTGGCCGCCTCCTGGAGCGAGAGGGCGAAGGCGTCGAGGCTCCCGGCGGGGTTGAGTTTGGCCAGGGCGGCGTTGACCGGGTCGATGTAGCCGGCCAGCACCGGGCCGTACGGGGGCTTGGTGGGAGTCGGCGTCGGCGTGGGGGTCGGCGTGGGAGTGGGAGTGGCGGACCGGGAGCTCTCGGTGCGGCCCCCCGCGGCGTCCGAACTGCCGGAGCTCCTCGAGCTGCCGCCGGAACAGGCCGTCAGCAGCAATGCGGTACCGACCGCCAGGCCGATCTTGGTCACGGACCTCATGCCGCTCCCCCGGAATTCTCTCGGTGCTCTCTCGTGCACGCTCCGTGCACTCTGCAATCCCCGCGCACATGATCCCGACCCGATGAGACGCGGTCAACAGGGCGCACAGGCAGCGCACAGAATCTCACAGGGAGCGCACAGGGGGCGCGCGGGCCGGACCTCCGGGTCAACTACGATCGGCTCGTGTTGAGCCTCACGGGAATGCCCCTCCAGATCATCGCCTCCGTCGTCGCGATCGGCGTCTTCGCCGCCACGATGTGGCTCTGGCCGAGATTCGGCGGGAGCGGTCTCAGGGCCTGGTCGGGGCGGATCGGGGCGTTCCTCGCCACCCAGGTCACGGTCCTGGCCGCCATGGGGCTGATCGCCAACGGCTACTTCGGCTTCTACAGCTCCTGGAGCGACCTGCTGGGCACCAACGGCAAGCCCGGCACGGTCGTCGACCACCAGCCGAACGCCGCCGCGTCCCTCTCGGTCACCGGCGAGAAGAACATGTACTCGGCGCAGGGCTCGGCCCGCGACCGCTCCGGGCTGATCCAGGAGGTCGCCGTCAGGGGAACCGCGAGCGGCCTGAGCAGCGACGCCTACGTCTACCTGCCGCCGCAGTACTTCCAGCCGGAGTACGCGCAGCAGAAGTTCCCGATGGCCCTGGTGCTGGCCGGCTACCCCGGCTCGGCGGAGAAGCTCATCACGCTGATGCAGTACCCGGCGTCCGCCCTCACCGCGATCGAGGAGAAGAAGCTGCCGCCGACCGTCCTGGTGCTGATGCGCCCGACGCTGGTCGGCAACCGGGACACCGAGTGCATGGACGTCCCCGGCGGTCCGCAGGTGGAGACCTTCTTCACCAGCGACCTGCCGAAGGCCCTGGCCGGCAACTACCGGATCGGCACCGACCCGGCCAACCGCGCGGTGATCGGCAACTCGACCGGCGGCTACTGCGCGCTCAAGTTCGCGCTGCGCAAGCCCGACGCCTACCGGGCGGCGATCTCGCTCTCCGGCTACTACACCGCGCCGATCGACGAGACCACCGGCGACCTGTTCGGCGGCAACGACCGGTTGAAGCAGGAGAACGACCTCGTCTGGCGGCTGAAGAACAAGCCCGCCGAGCCCGTCGCCCTGCTGCTCGCCACCAGCTACGACGAGAACAACTACGAGGGCACCCAGGCGATGGTCGACTCCTTCAAGGCGCCGACCAAGCTCTCCACCATCACCCTGGACACCGGCGGGCACAACTTCCACACCTGGACCAGGGAGATCCCGCCCGCCCTGGAGTGGCTGGGCAAGCACCTGACGATGCCCCAGCCCGCCTAGGGCGTAGCGGCCGGCGCGGGCGCACCCCCACGGACCGCCCGAACGAGTGATCCCGCAAGGATCACAGGCGGCTCACACCCCCGTCTCACCCTTCTCTCAGCCGGGCGCCCGAACGTAGCGCCCATGACCACGACCAGCTTCTCCCCGCCGGCCGGCGAACCCTGGCCGGAGGCCGCGAACTACCCGCCGCCGCAGCTTCCGCCCGCCGGACAGGCGGGGCCGGCCGGCCCCGCCGCCGACGTCCCGCAGGCGCGGCCCGCCGAGCCCCCGCTCTACCCCGAGTTCCCGCTGCCGCCCGTCGGGCCGAAGGGCCCGGCATCCTGGGCCGACCGCCTGCGGACCCTGCCGGCCCGGACCTGGCGCGGGCGCGCGGAGGACCCGCGCTGGGTCCGGCCCGCCCTGCTCGCGCTGCTGGCCGCGACCGCCGTCCTCTACCTCTGGGGCCTGTCCGCCTCGGGCTGGGCCAACGCCTTCTACTCGGCCGCCGTGCAGGCCGGCAGCGAGAGCTGGAAGGCCTTCTTCTACGGCTCCTCGGACGCCGGGAACTTCATCACCGTCGACAAGCCGCCGCTGGCGCTCTGGCCGATGGCGCTCTCGGCCCGTGTCTTCGGGCTCTCCTCCTGGTCGGTGCTGGCCCCGCAGGCGCTGATGGCCGTCGCGACCGTCGCCACCCTGTACGCGACGGTGCGCCGCCGCTTCTCCCCGTTGGCCGGGCTCCTGGCCGGCGTCGCCCTGGCCCTGACCCCGGTGGCGGCGCTGATGTTCCGCTTCAACAACCCGGACGCCCTGCTGGTGCTGCTGCTCACCCTGGCCGCGTACGGGCTGGTGCGGGCGACGGAGACCGCGAGCACCCGGTGGCTGGTGTTCACCGGGGCGATGTTCGGGCTGGCGTTCCTCACCAAGACCCTGCAGGCGTTCCTGGTGCTCCCCGCCTTCGCGGTGGTCTACCTGGTGGTGGCGCCCACCGGACTCTGGCGGCGGGTCCGGCAGTTGCTGGCCGGCGGGCTGGCGATGGTGGTCGCGGGCGGCTGGTGGGTGGCGGTGGTCGAGCTGGTACCGGCCTCGGCCCGCCCGTACGTCGGAGGTTCGCAGGACAACAGCTTCCTCTCCCTCACCTTCGGCTACAACGGCCTCGGCCGGCTCAACGGCAACGAGACCGGCAGCGTCGGCGGCGGCAACCGGGCCCGGTTCCCGGCCGGGATGGAGGCTCCCGCCGGCGGGGCTCCGACCGTGCGCGGCGGGGGCGGCTGGGGCGAGACCGGCATCACCCGGATGTTCGACGGCAACATCGGCGGGCAGATCGCCTGGCTGATGCCGGCCGCGCTCGTCCTGCTGCTGTTCGGCCTCTGGGCGACCCGCCGGTACGCCCGGACGGACACCGCGCGGTCGGCCTTCCTGGTCTGGGGCGGCTGGCTGGTCTGCACGGCGCTGACCTTCAGCTTCATGTCGGGGATCTTCCACGAGTACTACACGGTGGCGCTGGCCCCGGCGGTCGCGGCCCTGGTCGGCATGGGCGTGGACGGGCTCTGGCGGGCGCGGCACCGGCTGCCGTACGCGGCCGTCCTGGCCGGGACGCTGGCGGTCACGGTGTCCTGGGCGTTCGTCCTGCTCGGGCGGAGCTCCGACTTCCTGCCCTGGCTGCGCTGGACGGTGCTGGTCGGCGGGCTGGTGTCGGCGGTCGCGCTGGCGGCGGCCGGGCCGCTGGCCGCCCGGCTCGCACAGCGTGAGAGCGCCCGGGGCGTACAGGCCGCGCCGGACGCGCAGGGCGGCGGCGCGCACGGCGACGGCGGTCCCGGGGCGGACGACGCGCACGGTGTGAACGGCGTGAACGGCGCTCCGAGGAACGGGCGTCAGGGCCACCGGCTCGCCGGGCGGCTGACCACCGTGGCCGGTCTGGCGGGTGCCGCGGCGGCGCTGGGCGGTCCGGCGGCGTACGCGGTGGACACCGTCAACACCGCGCACACCGGCTCGATCGTGACGGCCGGCCCGGCGGTCGCGGGCGGGTTCGGACCGGGCGCGATGCGACGCGGGCCCGGTGGCGGGCCTGGCGGCGAGGGGATGTTCTGGATCAACGGCCAGCAGGTCGCTCCCCCGCAGGACGGCGGCCAGGGCGGGGGTCCGGGCACCCCGCCGCAGGGCGGCCGGGGCAACCGGCCGGGCGGCGGCCAGGGCACCGGCGGCCTGCCGGGCGGTGGCCAGTCGGTCTACGGCGTCATGGGCGGCCCCGGCGGCATGGGCGGGCTGCTCAACGGTGCCAAGGTGAGCGACGAGGCCGCCGCCCTGCTGGAGCAGGACGCCGACCGCTACCGCTGGGCCGCCGCGACCAGCGGCTCACAGAACGCCGCCAGCTACCAACTGGCCTCCGGGGTACCGGTGATGGCGCTCGGCGGCTTCAACAGCACCGACCCGTCGCTCACGCTGAGCGCCTTCCAGCAGTACGTGAAGGAGGGCAAGGTGCACTGGTTCATCGCCGGCAGCGGCGGCCCGGGCCGGACGGTCGGCACGGGCGCAGGCGGTACGGGCGCGGACGGCGCGGGCGCAGGCGGCACCACCCCCGACGGCACCACACCCAACAGCACGACACCTGACGGCACTTCGCCCGACGGCACGGACGCCAACGGCAGTGGCCCCGGCGCCCCGACCGCGGGCACCGCGGCCCCGAGCGGCCCCGGATCCGCGGATTCGCCGACCGCACAGATCGAGAGCTGGGTCACCAGCCACTACACCGCCCGGACGGTCGGCGGCTCGACCTTCTACGACCTCACCCAGCCGCCCACCTCCTGACCCACCGGGCACCGGAAGGCGCCCGCGGGCACCGAGCACGACACAGCAGGGGCGCGCCACGGCACTCGGATCCCGAGCCGCCGTGACGCGCCCCTCGCGCGCGTCGGATCAGGTCATCCCGCGGTGTCGGTCGCGCAACGCGTCCCGGCGGCGGGCACCGTGCCGTCGAGCAGGAAGGCGTCCACCGAGGTGCGGATGCACGCACTCCAGCCGTAGCCGGTGTGCCCGTCGCCGTCGCGGGTCAGGAGGACGGCGTTGCCCAGCTGGGCGGCGAGCTTCTCCGCCGAGGCGTACGGCGTGGCCGCGTCGCCCGTGGAGCCGACCACGACGATGGTGGACGCGCTCGTCGAGGCGATCGGGTGCGCCTTCTCGGCCGAACGGAAGGCCCAGGTCCGGCAGTCGGGGTCGAACAGCGCCGTGTCCGGCGAACCAAGAGGAATCGTTTCCTCAGCCACGCACCTGCCGCTCAGCGGTCACCCGCCCGGCCGGGCCGCCGCCCGACCGCCCGCCGGCTTGACCACGGCTCGTCAGCTCCCGTCATCCGCCGCACTGTTGCAGCATGGCCGTCTTGTCCGCCTCCGTGACGGGCAGCCGGTACTTCAACGACACCTGTGCGAACCGCACCGCGTACGCGCACCGGATCTCCGGCGCGGCGGGCAGCCAGGCGGACGGGCCGGAGTCGCCCTTCGAGGCGTTCTGCGAGCCGTCGGCCGGGATCAGGTTGAGCGGGTCGTTGGCTATCTGCACCCGCTTGGCCTTGTCCCACGTGGCCGCACCCATCTGCCAGTCGTAGGAGAGCGGCATCACGTGGTCGATCTGTATCTTCGAGGCCTGCTGCTTGGACCACTGCACCGTCCTGCCGGTGTACGGGTCGTGGATGGTCATCGAGGTGACCACGCAGGAGGACCCGTCCTTGCGCTCGACCGCCGTGCCGTCCCGGGCCAGCAGGTCGTTGCGGGTGTCGCACTTGTTGTGGCCGCCGGGGACGCCGTCCACGTTGTCGGTCCAGGCCGGGCCGAACTCGTTGCGGTCGTAACCGTCCTTCGAGCCGGTCCTGGCGGTGGCCACCCGGGCTATCAGCTCCCGGCCGGCGCTCAGCTCCTCGGGTGAAGTCAGCGGTCCCAGACCGGGCTTGGTGCCGTCGGGGTTCTGCAGCGGGCTGGTGCCCGGGCCGGCGGCGCCCGCCGCCCCGGGGGATCCGACCCCCGCGGAGGCCGCGTCGGCGGCCCGCTTCCCGGCGCCGGAGCAGCCGGTCAGCGCCAGGGCGGATATCAGGAAGACGGTGGCGGCGGACAGAGCGGTGCGACGGGCGGGCACGGAGGACTCCCCAGGTGGCGGGCGACTGACGGCGCACCAGCAGACCAGCCGCCCCACACCCGGTCAAGGGGGCACAACACGGAGCATTTCGATCATGTCGAAGGTCACACCCGGAAGGTCGCGCCCGGAAGGGCCGGCGCGGACCACGCAGGCGACGCCCGCACCGTCGACACGGCAGGGGCCGAGCCCGCCGGCCGGGCCGGTGCCGGTGCCGCTCAGCCGCCGATCGCCGACATCGGGCGCGCCGGCCGGACGAACCCTGCGGCGCCGATGGCGTGGCCCGGCCCCTTCCCGGCGATCGCGGCGCGCCAGGCGGCCTCGATGCGGGCGTCACCTTCTTCGTCCCCGCCACCGCCACCGTCCCCGTGACCGCCGCCGTCCCCGTCGCGGAGCAGTGCGCGCAGGTCCGACTCCTCGGTGGCGAAGAGGCAGTTGCGCAACTGTCCGTCGGCGGTGAGCCGGACGCGGTCGCAGCCGCCGCAGAACGGCCGTGTCACCGAGGCGATCACGCCGACCACGGTGTCCGTCCCGGCGATCCGCCACTCCTCCGCCGGCGGGGTGCCGCGCCGGCCGGACCCGGCGGGCCCCGCCCCCTCCTCCCCGGCGGCCCGGCCGGTCGGCAGCAGCTCCCAACGGGCACCGAGCGCGGCCAGGATCTCGTCGGCGGTGACCATCCGGGCCCGGTCCCAGGCGCCCTGGGCGTCCAACGGCATGGACTCGATGAACCGCATCCGGTAGCCGTGCTCGGCGGCGAACTCCACCAGCGGGACGAGTTCGTCGTCGTTGACGCCGCGCACCGGCACCGCGTTGACCTTGACCGGGGCGAGGCCGGCGTCCCGCGCGGCGGCCAGGCCCGCGAACACGTCGGCGATCCGGTCGCGGCGGGTGATCGCGGCGTACCGCTCGGGCCGCAGGGTGTCCAGGCTGACGTTGACCCGGTGCAGCCCGGCGGACTTCAGCTCCGCGGCGGTGCGGGCCAGTCCGATGCCGTTGGTGGTCAGGGACACCTCGGGTCCGAGCGCGGCGATCCGCCGGACCAGGCCGGGCAGGCCGCGCCGGAGGAGCGGTTCGCCGCCGGTGAGGCGGACGGACCTGATCCCGAGCCGGCGCACCGCGATCCGCACCAGCCGGACCACCTCGTCGTCACCGAGCAGCTCGGCCCCGGGCAGCCAGGCGAGGCCCTCGGCCGGCATGCAGTAGGTGCAGCGCAGGTTGCAGCGGTCGGTGAGGGAGACCCGCAGGTCGGTGTGGACCCGGCCGAAGCGGTCCACCAGCGGGCGCGGTGCGGAGTTCATCGGCCCAGTACAGGGGGGTCGGCGCGGAAACTCCAGCGGCCGAACCGCCGGGCCGCGGGCGCCCGGCACCCGCCCCGGTTGTGGCTTCGTCCAAGGGTCACCCGCCGGGGCTGCGGGCCGCCCTGCCGGACCGGCAGGCTGGACGCATGCAGAACGAGGACGCGGTCACCGCGCTGGTCCTGGCGGCGGGCGGCGGGCGACGGTTGGGCGGGCGGCCGAAGGCACTGGTCCCGTACCGGGGACGGCCGCTGGTGGAGCACGCGGTGGCGGCGGTGCGGGCAGGCGGCTGCCGGGAGGTGACGGTGGTGCTGGGCGCGGCCGGGGAGCGGGTCCGGTCGACGGCGCACCTTCCGGGCTGCCGGCTGGTGGCCAACCCGGACTGGGAGTCCGGCATGGGCTCCTCACTGCGGGCCGGGATGGCCGCGCTGCCGTCGCCGACCCGGGCCGTGCTGGTGATGCTGGTGGACACGCCTGGGGTGGGCGCGGCGGCCGTGGCCCGGCTGCTGGCGGCCCACCGGGCGGGCGCGGAGCTGGCCGCGGCGGCGTACGGCGGGCGGCGGGGGCACCCGGTGCTGATCGGGGCCCGGTACTTCGCCGAGGTGACGGCGGGGGCGGTCGGGGACGCGGGCGCGCGGGCTCTGCTGGCGGCGCACGCCGAGGAGATCACGCTGGTCGAGTGCGCCGATGTCGCCGCTCCGGACGACCTGGACACGCCTGCCGACCTCGCCCGTTGGGGTGCGGGGTGACGCGGGTACCGCTCTTCTTCGAACGGATCCCCCTCCGGGGTGGAACCGCCCTCCTCCTCCCCGCCGAGGAATCGAGCGCACACCCCTGATTCCTCCCTGAGGATTGCCTCATTCCGCGCCGCGGTCCGCGGGTTTCGGGGAGCATGGGACCCGTCCCTCCTCCCCGATTCGAACGGACGGTGCCCGCGATGGCCGGACTGCCCGACGACTTCACCGGACACGACCCGGCCGGCCGCGGGCCGGGGACCGGGGGTGGCGCCCGGGCGATCCGTTGCCCCGCCTGCCGGCGCGAGCACCTGTACGAGCCGCCGTCGCTGCCCTGCCCGTGCGGAGCCTCGCTGAAGGTGCCGCTGCTGCGCGGGGGCGTGCCGGTGCAGGTGCGGTTCCGGTCCTGGGAGGACTCCTGGCTGAACATGCGCTGCCCGCACTGCGGCCGTTCCGACCAGTGGCCGCAGCCCGAGTTCACCTGCAACTGCGGGGCCACCGTCCGGCTCCCGGTGGACCGCACCACCCGGCTGGGCGGCGGCGCGTCCACCGGGCCGCTGGGCGCCGCCGCCGGACCCCGCGCCTCCCACCCGTACCCGGCGCGGCCGACCCAGCCGCTGGACGCGCCGCCCGCCCCGGCGCCGGCCGCAGGGTCGAGCGGCCCCGCCACGCCGTGGCGGCGGCGGGCGCCGTTCCGTCCGCACCCGGTGCGGACCTCGCAGGACGCGGTGTTCACCGCCGCCCGCTACCTGGAGTGGCTGGGCTTCGACGACCTGGAGCTGACCGAGGCTCAGGAGCGCGACGGGGTGACGCTGCTGGGCAGCCGGATGGTCGCCCAGGTGGACACCTGGACCGAACCGGCGGACGTGAAGTCGGTGGAGTGCCTCTGGCTGCAGACCCTGCACGCCGAGGAGATGGCCGCCGCGATGTTCACTCTTGCGGGCTATTCGCACCAGGCCACGGTGCGCGGGGAGCAGCTGCTGGTGGCCCTGTTCAGCCTGGACCTGGCGGGGGTGCCGCAGCCCGCCAACGGCGCCGCCGAGGCCCTGATGGAGACCGGCTGGACGTCCTGAGCCCCCGTTCGGACCCGACCCGCCGACCGCTGATCGTTTAGACGAAAACCCGCCCGAGCGCAACAACCTCCGCTCGTGATCTGGTGCACAAGCTCGCCCCCGTGTTGAATTGCCGCCACAGCGCGGGCCCGGGGGCGTGTCATGCCACGAGGGGCAGGGTCCGCGTCCTGCTGGATGGCGCGCACAAGGAGGTGGCGTTGTCGGAGCACGGATGGGGCCCGAGCGGCCGGGACGGGCGGGGGCGGGCGACCGCACCCCAGGAGCCGGGGGACACCGTGTGGCGGCTGCGGTCCCGGGCGTGCTGGCGGGAGGCCGCGGAGCTGTTACGCCCGGCCGCCGAACGAGATCCGACAGCGGCGCTGGCCAGAGCCGAACTCCTGATCGAACAATGCCTGTTCACCGCAGCGAACTGGTCCCAGGCGGAACAGGCGCTGCGGCTCGCCGAGGCCGGGGCGACCTCCACCGAACAGCGCGCGGCGGCGGCCTGCGCACGCGGCTTCCTGGCGTACGCGGCCAGCGTGCTGAGTGCGCGGGACCGGCTAGACGAGGCACAGGCGGCGCTCGGGCGCACGTCCGCGCTGCTGCCGCCGGACGCACCGGGCCGTCCGCTGCTGGACTTCCGCCGGGGGCTGGTCGCGGAGAACCTGCTGCGCGACCCGACGGCGGCCTGGATCGCCTACCGCCGGGCGCACGACGGCGCGGGCGAGCGCGGGGACGACCTGCTGCGCTCCTCCACCTGGCGGCACCTGGCGGCCCTGGCCCTGGCCGCCGGCGACCGCGAGCGGGCCCGCGAGGGGTTCGAGGCCTCGCTGCGGCTGCGCGAGCAGTTGGGCTTCACGGTCGGGGTGGCGCCCGCGCTGGCGGCGCTGGCCGAGGTCTCCGAACCGGCCGAGGCCGCCCGGCTCCGGGCGGAGGCCGCCCGGCTGGTGAAGGCACTCGGGGGTGTTCCGGTCTGGCTCGCGCGCCAGCTGAGCGCGGCGCGCACGCCGGGCGCTCCCCCGGACGGACGCATCGGAAGGCAGGCTCAGGGACCGATCAGCTAAGGTGAGCCTAACTTGGCCGGGTCGAGCAGTGACCCGGCCAGGTTCGCCTTGCCGTTCCCGGGCTCCGCCAGGCCTACGTCCGGCCGGGCCCGGACGCAGGGCGCAACGACGGCGAGGCACCCGGGGTGCTTCGACGACGGACGCCCCCGCCGGGCGCGGGACCGGGCGGTCCGGCACGGGCTCCGGTCGACCCGATGGGGCCCGCACCATGACCGTGAGCAGCACCCGGCCCGGCCCCGCGCCGCGCGCCTCCGCCGCCGTCGAAGCGGCACTCGCCCTACCGCCGTCACGGCCCGTCACCACCGCACCCGGCCCTGCGGGTTGCACCGACCCGGGAGCCGACGGCACCGCCGCCCCGGGCACCACCGTCCCGGGCCCCGCGGCCCCGGGCGCCGCGGCCTACCGGCGGCTCGGCGAGCTCCTGCCGGCACTCCGGGTGCACTGCGCCCCGCCGCGCACCGGCCGGGGCTGGATCGCCGGGGCCGACCTCCTGACCCACCCGGAGGCCCTGCGCGAACTGATCGCCCACGACGCCCGGCAGGGCCTGGCCCGGTACGGGCGGCCACTGCGTCCGGACGTGGCCGCCGGGTTCGGCCTGCACCGCTTCGTCTGGCCGGTCTCGCTCCTGTTCACCCTGCCGTGGTTCCTGGAGCGCCGGGTGCCGCTGCTCACCCCCGCCGACATCTCGATCCGTCGCCGCACCGGCGAGCTGACGGTCCGTCCGGGCGCCTTCGTCTGCCTGCCCGACGACCCGGCGTCCGCCCCGGGCGGCGCGACGGCCCGACCGGAAGCGCCGGAAGCGCCTGGCACGGCGGGCACGGCGGCCGAGACGCCGTGCGCCGTGCGCCGTCACACCGCCCGCACGGTGCCCGACGAGGCGGCGCTGGCCGGCGAACTGCGCGCCGCCCTGGCCGACTTCCTGACCCCGCTGCTGGCGGCCTTCCGGCCGGAGGTGCGACGCGGTCCGCGCACGCTCTGGGCGATGGCGACGGACGCCGCGGTCGAGAGCCTCTGGCACGCCGCCGGGCTGTTCGGCGAGGAGGAGCGCGCCCGGACCGAGTTGTCCGCGCTGCTCGCGCCGGGCCTACAGGACGCGCGCCCGGCGCCGGAGTGCGCGCCCTTCACGCCGGGCGCCGGATTCACCGGCCCCGCGTCCGGCTCCGCAGCGCACCCCGACCGCTGCCGGGCCAGTTGCTGCCTCGTGTACACCGTCGAGGCCGAGGCGATGTGCGCGGGCTGTCCCCGCGTCACGCGAGGTTGACGGCACTCCTCCCGGCGCGGAACGGGTCGGGGGCGGAATTCCGGGAGACACCCGCCCGGAATTCATATGACGATGCGACTTATACCTCGCCAGAAATCCCTCTCGTCAGCGCATTGACGGCAAATCAGTCATTCTCGGGCCGAGCATCGGTCATGATGGTCCCCGCCATCACGACGCAGGAATTGCGACGCAGGAAAGCGAGGCTGGTCCAGGCGATGAAATTGTCCGACATACCGCTTGGTTGGGCCGTCACCGGCGTTGCGGTGCTGCTGGTCAGCGCCCTGCTGGTGGCCCTGGTCCGGAGTCGGGGATCCACCACCGGATCGGGTGGCCAGGATTCCTGGGAGCGTTCCGAGGAACGCCGCCGCCGCAAGGAGTCCCTGTACGGCGGGGCCTCGTACACGCTGCTGTTCTGCTGCGCGGCCGTCGCCGCCGCGCTGTCCTTCCACGGGCTGGTCGGCTTCGGGGTGCAGAACCTCAACCTCTCCGGCGGGTGGGAGTACCTGGTCCCGTTCGGTCTCGACGGCGCGGCGATGTTCTGTTCCGTACTCGCCGTCCGCGAGGCCAGCCACGGCGACGCCGCGCTCGGCTCCCGCCTGCTGGTCTGGCTCTTCGCGGGCGCCTCGGCCTGGTTCAACTGGGTGCACGCCCCGCGCGGCTTCGGCCACGCCGGCGCCCCGCAGTTCTTCGCGGGGATGTCGCTCTCGGCCGCCGTGCTGTTCGACCGGGCCCTCAAACAGACCCGCCGGGCCGCCCTGCGCGAGCAGGGACTCGTCCCCCGCCCTCTGCCGCAGATCCGGATCGTCCGCTGGATGCGCGCTCCGCGCGAGACCTACGCGGCCTGGTCCCTGATGCTGCTGGAGGGCGTGCGGAGCCTGGACGAGGCGGTCGACGAGGTCCGCGAGGACAAGCGCGAGAACGCCCTGGAGAAGGAGCGGCGCAAACTCGCCGGACGTCGCGAGCGGGCCGAGATCCGGGCGATCAACCGCACCCACAGTGTCTGGCGCCAGCGCAGCGGCGGCTCGTCGTCGGGGGCCCGGCAGCTGGAACCCGGCCCGGAGTCCGCCATAGCGGGCGGCACCGGCGGCACCGACGGGGCCGGAGCGGTCGAGGGCGCGGCCGCCGAGGGGACACCGGCGCAGCCGGGCCTCCCGGCCCGCCCGGAACGGCGCACCATCGACCTGACGACGGAGGAGGACACCGTGGCCCTGCCCCGGCTGGACTCGCTGGAGCGCAAGCTGAAGGACCTGGAACAGCAGTTCGGCTGAGGCCCCGGGGAGCTGCGCGCCCGCGAACCCACGGGTCGGCCGACCCGTCGGCCCGCGGGCCGACGGGTTCCCGGGCCGGGGCCGGGCC
>NZ_JBEXNT010000169.1:0-17299 GCF_040611255.1 Kitasatospora sp. NPDC002965
GGGGGGCGGGGGGGGGGGCGGGGGGGGGGGGGGGCGGGGGGCGGGGGGGGGGGGCCCGGCCCGGGCGCCCCCGCCACGGCGGTTCGGCCCCCATGCCTCTCGCGCTCCGGTCCGGCGCGTCAGCCCTTGCGCTTCGGGCGGCCTCGCCGGGCCGCCCCGGAGCTGCCGCCGGAGCCCGAACCCGAGCCGCGCGGACGCCCGCCGGCGGCCCGGTTCCCGGCCGTCCTGGCACCGGCACCGGTACGCCCCGCGCCCGCCTTGCCCCCGCCGGACCTGCCCGCGCCGGACTTCCCGCCGGCGGGCGACTGCTTCGCCGGCGCGGCGGCGGCCGGAGCGGTCTGGCCCCGGCCGCGCGAGCTGTTGACCGTCCGGCCCCGGACGATCCCGATGAACTCCTCCACCAGATCGGTGGTCTGCTCCTCCGGCCACGACAGCGCCACCTGGGACTGGGCCGCGTCCGGCACCGGCCGGAAGGTGAGGTCCCGGCGGTGGTGCAGCCGGGCCAGCGACTGCGGGACGAGCAGCACGCCCACCCCGGCCGCCACCAGCTCGATCGCGTCGGCCGTGCTCGCGGGCCGCTCGACGGCCGCCCGCCCGGGCAGCGCGTCCCATGCGAGGGTGTCGTCCAGCGGGTGGAAGACCACCTCGTCGGCCAGGTCGCCGAGGCCCACCTCCTCCGCCGCCGCCAGCCAGTGGTCCTTGGGGAACACCACGACCGTCACCTCGGTGTACAGCGGGATGGCGCTGAGGCCGGTCCGGTCGACCGGCAGTCTCACCAGGCCGGCGTCCGCTCCCCCGGCCCGGAGCGTCGGCTCGGCCTCGGCCGCCTCCACCGCGACCAGGCCGAGCGGGACGTCCGGCAGCCGGTCCGCCCAGACGCGCGCCCACTTGCCGGGCGTCACGCCCGGGACGTACGCCAGCCGGAACGAAGGTGTCACCTGCATCTCTGTCACCCGGGTAAGGCTACCGACCGTGGCAGGGGGTGCCGTCCGCTCGCTTACCCTGGTGACCATGACATCGCTCAAGCAGAAGACCACGCAGACCATGAAGCCGGCGACGGCGGCGAAGAAGCTCGGGGTCTACCTCGGCGCCACCCCTGCCGACTTCCAGTCGGGCGTGATCTCCCGCGAGGAGCTCACCGCCCTCCAGTCCGAGCCGCCCCAGTGGCTCCAGGACCTGCGCCGCAACGGCCCGCACCCGCGGTCCGTGGTGGCCAACCGGCTCGGCGTCTCGGTCGCGGGCCTGGCCCGCGGCGGCGTCACCGAGGCCATCACCTCGGAGCAGATCGACGCTCTGCGCGAGGAGAACCCGGACTGGCTGCAGCGTGAGCGCACCATCCAGGCCGAGGTGCGCCGTGAGACCGTGCGGGTCAAGGAGAAGCACGAGAAGGAGGAGAAGCAGCGGCAGAAGGCCGAGGCGGCGGCCCAGCGCGGCCAGGCCCGCTGACCGGCGGCACTCCGCTCCTTCCCGTCGCTCGTTCGGCCCTGTCCGTTCGTTCGAGTCCATCGCCCGTTCGGCCCTGTCCGTTCGTTCGACCTCGTCGGTCGCCCGGCTCCGGCCGGCCGACCGGCACCGGTTCGGCACCCGCCGTCCCCCCGGCCCTCCGGCGTTCGCGCCGGAGGGCCGTCGCACGTCCGGAACCGGCTCCGCCGGGAGGGCCCCGAGCACCCGCAGGTCGCACACGGCCGACCCGCCGTACGCCGTCGCACCACCCCGACCGACGAGAACGGCCCCGGCGGCCCGAGCGGGGCGGGCGGGCGGACCGCCGGCCGGGTGGCAGCACGGGGCCGAGCGGGTGACCCGCCCGACGTGTCGGCGGCGGCACGGCGACCCCGGCGTGCGTCGGTGGGAACGCGCCGCTCTCCAGCGGCGTGCGCCCCTGTCCCCGGACCTGAGAGCCGCCGATGCCCCCCACCGCGCAGCTGCGCCGCCTGCTCCCCACCGCCGTCTGCACCCTGGCCGCCGTCCTCGCCGCCCCGGCCGCGCACGCCGCGCCACCGGGCCCGGGAGGCGCAACGAGTGCGAACCGGGGGGCCGGGATCGACTGGGACCGGGTGGCGGCCTGCGAGAGCAGCGGGAACTGGCACGTCAACACCGGCAACGGCTACTTCGGCGGCCTCCAGTTCGACCAGCCCACCTGGCGGGAGAACGGCGGCCTCGCCTACGCCCCCCGCGCCGACCTGGCCACCCGCGAGGAACAGATCGCCGTGGCCCACCACCTCGCCGGGAAGCGCGGCCTCGCCCCGTGGCCGGTCTGCGGGGCCCGCGCCGGCCGGACCGGAGAGCGCCCGCCCGTCACCGCCCGACCCGGGACCGCCCCCGCCCCGTCGGAGTCCGCCGACGCCGCCCCGGCCGACACCACCGCCTCCGCCGGCGCGGCGTCCTCCGTCGACGCCGCAGACCCGGCCGACTCCACCGACGCCGGGACGGGCGCCGCCTCCGGTCCCGCCGCGCCGCCCCCCGCCGACCGTCCCGCCACCTGGACGGTGCGCGACGACGACACCCTCGACACCATCGCCGACCTGCTCCGACTGCCCGGCGGCTGGCCGGCCCTGTACGAGCGGAACCGCACCGCACTCGGCGACGACCCCGACCTGATCCGGCCCGGGCAGCAACTGATCCTGCCGCTCTGACGCCCCGCAGCCGGCCGGCCGGCGCCCCCTCACCCGGGGACGCCGGCCGCTCCCGTTGCGGCCCTCGCCGAAGGGCGCGCGGCGCCTCTGCGGACGCCGGAGCGCTCGCGCCGCCGTCAGGCCGCGGCCCTCGGGGCGGCCGGACGAGTGGCCGGACGAGTGGCCGGGCGGGCGGCGAAGGAGACGGCCTCCATCAGCCGCCGGTGCCCGGTCTTCTGGACGGCGGCGATCCGCCAGACCGCCTCACCGCTCGCCCACGCGCGGACCAGCGTGTAGGTGGCGACCTTGCCCAGCCGGCCCGGGCGGCCCTTGTAGGTGTCGCCGACGGTGACCACCACGGCGACGTCCGGCCCGTAGAAGCGGACCTCGGTGATCTCCAACGCCAGCCTGGTGCCCTTGAGGAAGGTCTCGAAGAGCTCCTGGTGGGCGCGCCCGATCTCCGCGCCGCCGCGGTAGACGGTGCCGAGGTAGGTGACGTCGGTCGCGTCGGAGGTGAACAGCTCGCCGTACGCCGTACCGTCGGCGCGGTCCCATGCGTCCCGGGCGCGCTCCAGCACGGCGCGGACCTCGGCGAGCTCGGTGCGGTCGGTGCGGTCAGCAGGATCGACGTTCACAGGCGCCCCCCATAGAAACTTCCCAGAAGAAGCTACTTCTTCAAGGATTTATCTTCCTTGAGGAAGAGATTAGGCAGGGGAGGTCCGCCCGTCAACCCGCGGGCGGACGAACGGGCGGTTGAGGTGCGCGGTGGCCAGGACGGCCCCGGTACGGCGGGCGTCGTCCAGGAGCCGCTCACGGGTGCGGCGGGCCGTCGCGGGATCCGCCTCGAAGGCGTAGCCGACCTCCGGGGCGGCCAGCTGCACCGCGTGGACCAGGACGTCCCCGGTAACCAGCAGCCGCCGGCCACCGCCCTCGACCAGCACCGACTGGTGCCCCGGGGTGTGCCCGGGCGTGGGCAGCAGGGTGACGGCTCCGCCGGGCCCGCGCCCACCGGCACCCGCGAGCACCGTCCGACCGTCCGCCTCGTGCAGCAGTCCGGCCCGGCGCAGCGGCTCCACGACGTACGTCATCGCCGTACGGGTCGGGGCGAGGGCCGCGATCTCGGCGCGCTGCACCACGTACCGGGCGTTCGGGAAGACCGGCACGCCGTCGGGCAGGACCGACCAGCCGAAGTGGTCCTCGTGCAGGTGGGTCAGGACCACGGCCTCGACGTCCGCCGGCTCGATCCCGGCGGCGGCCAGCACCCGGGGCAGCCGGCCGGGAACGGGCGCCCAGGCCGACGCCGGGCTGCCGACCGGCCCGACGCCGGTGTCGACCAGGGTGACCCGGCCTCCGGGCCGGCGGACGGCGAAGCAGCGGAAGTCCAGCTCCCAGGTGTCGCCCGGGCCGAAGGCCGCCGGGTCGAGGTCGCGGGCCCGCTCCCAGTCGGCCGGGGAGGCGGCCGGGAAGACGGCCTGCCGGGTGCCGGGGAACGAGCCGTGCGCGTCCAGCAGGGCCAGCACCTCGTACCGGCCGAGCCGCCGCACGGCTGCGCCGCCCCCGGCGGAGGACGCCACCGCCGAGGTCCCCTCGGCGAACGGCCCCGCCCCGGACGGCTCGACCCCGGACGGCCCCGCACCGGACGGCTCGACGGCGGACGCGGGCGGGCCGGCGAGCGACCAGAGGGCGGCGGTGCCAGCGGCGGCGAAGGCGCCGCGCAGGACCTGACGGCGGGCGGGGTGGTCGGACGGATCGTTCACCGGTGCTCCTCGGGGCTCTGGTCGGACGGGCCGGTGGCGCGGGAGGGACGGGGTCCACGCGGGGGCAGGTGGGCCGGCGCCCTGACCCCCGTCCGGGGCGCCGGCAGGACCAAGGCTCCCGCCGCGAGCCGCCCCGCGGCTTGTCGTTTCTTGCGCGATCCGTCCGTGCCCGCGCAACCGGCGACAGCCGCCGCCCGCGCGAGTAGGGTGCGCGCATGCCGGTCGACCGCACCTGCCTGCTGAACGGCGACGACCTGTACGTCGCGGACGTCCGCTGCCAGGACCCCCCGCACGGCTGGACGGAGCTGCGACCGGCCACCGTGTTCGGCCTGGTGATGGTGCGCCGGGGGCTGTTCCGGGGCCGGATCGACGGCGTCGAGCAGCTGCTCGACCCGACCACCGTCTACGTCGAGCGGATGGGCAGCGAGCAGCAGTTCGCGCACCCGTGCGGTGGCGACGCCTACACCGAGCTGGTGTTGTCCGAGCCGCAGGTGGCGGCACTGCTGGGCGGCGACCCCGAGGTGCCGGAGGGGCTGGTGTTCACCACTCCCCGGACGGCACTCGCGCAGCGGCTGCTCACCGCCCGGGCGCGCGACGGCGCCGACTCCTTCGAACTCGCCGAGCGCGCCGTCGCGTTGGCCGCCGAGGTGCTGACCACGCTGGCCCCGGCGCGGGTGGCGAGCGGTCGGCCCGGCCGGGACGCGGACCGGCGCCGGGTGGTGGACGCCGCGCGCGCCGCGCTGGCGGCCGATCTCGGACTGGGCCTGGAACAGCTCGGGCGGGAGGTCGGCTGCTCCCCGCACCACCTCAGCCGGATCTTCCGGGCCTCCACCGGCGAGGGCCTCGCCCGCTACCGCAACCGGCTGCGGGTCACCCTGGCCCTGGAACGGCTGACCGAGGGCGAGACACGGCTGGCCGTGCTCGCCCAGGAGCTCGGCTTCGCCGACCAGGCGCACCTGACCCGGGTCGTCGGTCGCACCGCCGGTCTGCCGCCCGGGAGGCTGCGGGTGCTGCTGGGGCCGGTCGGCTCGGTCCCGTCGTCCGTCTGACGGCCGCACACCGCTTCGTTCCGCTTCCCCCTCGCCCGCGCCCCCTGGTCCCGTCGCTCTCCCGTCGGCCCGGCCGGGCGGCGCGCGGGGCCGGGCGCGTAGGCTCGGCGGATGCCCACGATGCCGCCCCCGCTGACCCGCCTGCACGACCGCGAGGCGCTCGCCGACCGGTTCCGCCACGACCCGGAGCTGCACCTCTTCGAACTCGGCGACCTCGACGACCCGTTCTGGCCGCACACCACCTGGTACACCCTCGCGGACGGCTCGGACGACGGCTCGGACGAGGGCACGGGGGACGGCCCGGTCGCGCTGCTGTACGGAGTGGGCGAGTTGCCCACCCTGCTCGGCCTCACCCGGCCCGAGCGGCACGGGCACCTCACCGAGCTGCTGCGCGCGATGGGCCCGGTGCTGCCGGACCGGTTCCTCGCCCACCTCACCGGCGGCGGCGCGGAGGCGCTCGCGCCCGGGTACCGCGTCGAGCACCGGACGGCGATGCTGCGGATGGCGCTCACCGACCGCACCGCCCTGGGCACCGGTGCCGGTTCGTGGCAGGTCGGCCCGCTCGGCGCTCCGGACCTGGCGGACCTGCTCGCCCTCTTCGCCGCCGGCTACCCCGGCAACTGGTTCGACGAGCGGATGTTGACGACCGGCCCCTACGTCGGGGTCCGGGACGCCGACGGCCGGCTCGTCGCGGCCGCCGGCGTGCACGTCCACTCCCCCGCCCACCGGGTCGCGGTGATCGGCAACGTCACCACCCACCCGGAGTTCCGCGGCCGGGGGCTCGCCGCCGCCTGCACCACCCGCCTCTGCGAGGTGCTGTCGCCGACCACCGACCACATCGGCCTCAACGTCCGGGCCGACCACCCGACCGCCGTCTCGCTCTACGGGCGCCTGGGCTTCACCACCGTCACCGCCATCGACGAGTGCGTGATCGCGGCAGTCTGACGGGCTGCCCGCACGCCGCCCGGGCCCGTCGGCGCGTCCGCGCGTGCGTCCCCCGTGCGTCCGTACCTGTGTGCGCGGGAAGTCGGACCGGCCGACTTCCCGCGCACGGGCGCACGGGTCTTCCCGTGTCAGGGCGTCAGCGGGTCACCGGCCAGGAGAGGGCGGCGGTGAGGCGGACCCGCAGGGCGGGGTCCAGGACGGCGGGCGTCGGGTCGGTGGCGGTGGCGGTGAGGGTGTGGACCCGGCCGCGCGGGCCGGGGAGCGGCACGGTGACGAGGTCGACGGCGGTGCGGCCCCGCAGCTGCCGGAGTTCGCGGCCGTCCAGGGACCACCGGACCGTGGTGCCCGTGACCGGGAGGTCGACGGTGAGCCGGTCGGCCCTGGTGAGCGGGGTGCCGGCGGGAGTGGGGCTGGTGAGCGGGACGGCGTGCCGGTAGAAGCCGGCGATCATCGCCTCGCGGCCCGGCAGGTTGAACTCGCGGCCGAGCGACCTCATGATCGAGTTCTCCGTCGGCCGGTAGAGCCCCCTGGGGTAGTACCCGCCGCCCTCGTACGCGCCGACGACGCCCCCGTCCGGCGAGGTCCGGCCGAGCCAGCGGTACCACTTGGCGTGTTCGCGGGCCAGCCGGTCGGCGGGCAGGGTGCTGATGTTGGGCTCACCCGGCTCCCCCTCCTCGGCCGGGTAGGTGTCGGTGCCTTCGTAGAAGTACTCGTCGGCGAGCTTGCCCAGCGAGTGGCCGGTCTCGTGCACGGCGATCTGCCCGGACCTGGCGTTGCTCCCGGCGACGGTGGCGATGCCGTCGTAGCCGAGCGGGGACGCCACGTTGTAGCCGGCGCCGCCGTACTTGGCGGTGTTGGCGACGACGAGGACGAGGTCGGCCCGGGGCGCCTTGGCGGCGTACCTCTCGACCGCCCCGGTGTCGACGCAGAGCAGCCGTTCGATGTCCTCGCACCAGAAGTAGGAGCCCAGCGCGGTGTTGCGGACGGTGGCGCGGTCCGGGTCCCCGGTGATGCCGGAGTCGGTGGAGACGGTGGAGACGGCCCAGACGTTGAAGAGGCCGCGATAGGTGGCGTACGGCTCGACGGCGCTCGTCTCCTGCCACTTGGCGACGGCGTCGGCGCGGAACTTCTCCTGCTCGGCGGCGGTGTAGCCGTCACCGATGACGACGACGTCGAGCTTGTCGGCGGTCGCGCCGCTGCGGAGGATCGGGGTGACCTCGCCGTCCCCGGCGGCGGGTGCGATGCCCGGCCGGGCGCCGGCGAGGTACGGGGAGGCGCCGGGCACGGTCGCGTGGCCGGTGGGGCCGTCCTCGCCGAAGACCTCGACCCGGTGGCGCGGGCCGCTGCCCGGCTCGGCGGCGGAGCTTGCGGCCGGGACCGCCCCGAGGGCCGCGAGGGCCAGGGCGCCGGTCAGGACGATCGAGCCGAACCTTCGGTTGCGCACGGGAGTTGCTCCTCTGAGGGGGAGGGCCGGTGATCCGCCATGCTATGCACCTGACAACCCGTCGGCACAAGGCCCGCGCACCCTCGCCCCCTCGCCCCCTCGCGAACCGGGTGCCGGGTGCCGGGTGCCGGGTGCCGGGTCCCGGCGGCGCCCGGGTTCCCGGCCCGCGTGCGTCTCAGCCCACGTGGACACGGGGCCGGCGCGAGCGGTCGGGCTCGGCCTCGCGCAGCACCTCGCGGGTGACCGGCGCGACCTCGCCCTGTCCGAACAGGAAGAACCGCAGGAACTGCGCGAACGGGTTGCCCTCGGTCCACTCGAAGTAGATGTGCGGCTGCTGCCCGGTCCGGTCCCGGGCGGTGAGCAGCAGCGCGGCCAGCGCGTTGGGCACGCTGGAACTCTCCAGCCTGAGCACCCGGTAGCGGTCGTGCAGCACCTCGCCGTGGACGGTCAGCACCGACTCGAACTCGGACGGGTCACGGACCGTCACCTCGACGAAGACCAGGTCGTCCTCGGCGGGGATGTCGTTGTCCGTCCGGATCTGCCGCTTCTTCTCCTGGTACTCCGCGAGGTCCCGGCGGTGGGGCTCGTTGGCGATCAGCCGCAGCGGCCGGTGGGTGTAGTCGCGGACGAAGCGCTCGGCGGCCTCGTCGAGCACGACGTCGGTGACCCGCAGCTCGAACGCGCGCTTGAGCCGGGAGAGCAGCGAGACCAGCACGATCGCGGCGATGAAGCAGGCTCCGATCTTCACGCCGTCGGGCCGCTCGGCGATGTTGAGCGCCGTGGTGTAGACGAAGACCGCCGCGATCACCGCGAAGCAGGCGGTCCGGCCCCGCTCGCGGGCGGCGTGGGCGGCGATGGTGACGGCGATGGCCGCCGAGCTGATCAGCACCAGTACGCCGGTCGCGTACGCGCCGCCCTGGGCGTCCACGCTGGCGTCGAAGATCCAGGTGACCAGGAAGGCGATCAGGGTCAGCACGATCACCATCGGGCGGACGGCGCGGGCCCAGTGCGGGGCCATGCCGTACCGGGGCAGGTAGCGCGGCAGCAGGTTGAGCATGCCCGCCATCGCGGAGGCGCCGGCGAACCACAGGATGGCGATGGTGGAGAGGTCGTAGACGGTGCCGAAGGCGTTGCCGAGGTACTCGTGCGCCAGGTAGGCGAGCGCGCGGCCGTTGGCCTCCCCGCCGGGCTCGAACGCCTCCTTCGGGATCAGCAGGGTGGTGATGAGGCTGGTGGTGATCAGGAAGACGCTCATGATCAGCGCCGCGGTGGTGAGCAGCTTCCGTGCACCGCGGATCCGGCCGGTGGGGCGTTCCTCGGTGTCGTCCGGGTCGCCCTCGATGTGCGGCATCACGGCGACGCCGGTCTCGAACCCGGAGAGGCCGAGCGCCAGCTTCGGGAAGGTGATCAGGGCGACGCCGACCATCGCCACCACGTTGCCGTGCTCGGCGGTGAGCGCCTCCGTCCAGTCCGTCACCAGGGTCGGGGACTCGACGACGTGGTAGAGGCCGGTGACCACGACGACGACGTTGAGCGCGAGGTAGATCCCGACCAGGACGACGGCCACCCCGATCGCCTCGCTGAAGCCCTTCAGGAAGACGGCGCCGAGCAGGCCGACCAGGATCAGGGTGACCAGGACGTGCCGCCCGGCGAGGGCGTCGGCCAGGTGCGGGTTCTCGACCATGTGGGCGGTGGCGTCCGCCGCGGACAGGGTGATGGTGATCATGAAGTCGGTGGCCGCGAAGCCGAGCAGGGCGAGCACGAAGAGCTTGCCCTGCCAGAACGAGAGCAGCCGCTCCAGCATCGCGATCGAGCCCTCGCCGTGCGGGCTCTCCCGGGCCACCCTGCGGTAGACCGGCAGCGCGCCGAAGAGGGTGACGGCGACGAGTACCACGGTCGCCACCGGGGAGAGCAGACCGGCCGCGAGGGCCGCGATGCCCGGCTGGTAGCCGAGGGTGGAGAAGTAGTCGAGGCCGGTCAGGCACATCACGCGCCACCAGGGGCGGCCCTGCTCGACCGGGAGCTGGGCGTGCGGGCCCGGGTGCTGCTTGGCCCGGTCGGCGAGCCCCTCCAGCAGCCAGGCCCGGCAGCGCTGCCGGGCCGATGCCCCCGACGCCCCCGGCGTCCCGGCACTCCGCCGCGCGGCGCGCCCCGCGCCGCCGGCCTCGCCACGGCCGCGGGCCCGGCCCTCGCCCCCGCCTTCGCCCCCTCCTTCGCCCTCGCCCGACCCGACCGCACCCGACGAAGCCACCCTGCACTCCCGTCCACGTCCCGAAGCCGCGCGCCGCCGGGGCGACGGCCAGCCGCAGGCTATGCGACCGGCCCCGTCACCTCCGGGAACGCCTCGGCGGAGTCCCCTCGTCGGTCCAGTCGTGAACGCCCGCGGCCCCGGAACCGGACGGTTCGGGGCCGCGGGCGGCCGGGCGGCGACCCGGCTCAGCGGAAGGTGCGCAGGCGCAGGCTGTTGCCGACCACGAAGACCGAGGAGAAGGCCATCGCCCCGCCCGCGATCATCGGGTTGAGCAGGCCGGCGGCGGCCAGCGGGATCGCGGCCACGTTGTAGCCGAAGGCCCAGAACAGGTTGCCCTTGATGGTGGCCAGGGTCCGGCGGGAGAGCCGGATCGCGTCGGCGGCCGAGCGCAGGTCGCCGCGGACGAGCGTCAGGTCGGCGGCCTCGATGGCGGCGTCGGTGCCGGTGCCCATGGCGAGGCCGAGGTCGGCCCGGGCGAGCGCGGCGGCGTCGTTGACCCCGTCGCCGACCATGGCGACGACCCGTCCCTCGGCCTGGAGCCGCCGGACGACGGCCACCTTGTCCTGCGGGAGCACCTCGGCGATCACGTCCTCGGCGGCGATGCCGACCTCGGCGGCGACGGCCTCCGCGACGGCCCGGTTGTCCCCGGTGAGCAGGACGGGCCGCAGACCGAGCGCCCGCAGGTGCGCGACGGCCTCGGCGCTGGTCGGCCGCACCGCGTCGGCGACCTCCAGGACGGCCCGGGCCGCGCCGTCCCAGCCGACCGCGACGGCGGTCCGGCCGGCCGCCTCGGCGGCGCGCTTGGCCTCGGCGAGCGGCGCCGGAAGGTACTGCGCCCAGTCGGCCAGGAGGGCCTCCCGGCCGGCCACCACGGCGTGGCCGTCGACGACGCCCTGCACGCCGAGCCCCGGGATGTTCTCGAACCCTTCGACGGCGGGCAGCGGGCCCACCTTCTCCGCGGCGGCCGCGGCTACGGCGGCGGCGATCGGGTGCTCGGAGGCGTGCTCCAGCGCACCGGCCAGCCGCAGGACCTCGGTCTCGGTGACGCCCTCCGCGGTGCGGACGGCGAGCAGGGTCATCCGGCCGGTGGTGACGGTGCCGGTCTTGTCCAGCACGATCGTGTCGACCCTGCGGGTGGATTCGAGCACCTCCGGGCCCTTGATCAGGATGCCGAGCTGGGCGCCGCGTCCGGTGCCGACCATCAGCGCGGTCGGGGTGGCCAGGCCGAGGGCGCACGGGCAGGCGATGATCAGCACGGCGACCGCGGCGGTGAAGGCCGCGGTCCAGCCCTCGCCGGTGCCGAGCCAGTAGCCGAAGGTGGCCAGGGCCAGGACGATCACGATCGGGACGAAGACGGCGGAGATCCGGTCGGCGAGCCGCTGGGCGGCGGCCTTGCCGTTCTGCGCGTCCTCGACCAGCCGGGCCATCCGGGAGAGCTGGGTGTCGGCGCCGACCCGGGTGGCCTCGACCACCAGCCGGCCGCCCGCGTTGACGGTGGCGCCGGTGACGGTGTCGCCCACCGCGACCTCGACCGGAACCGACTCGCCGGTCAGCATCGAGGCGTCCACGGCGGAGGCGCCCTCGACCACCACCCCGTCGGTGGCGATCTTCTCGCCCGGGCGGACCACGAAGCGCTCGCCGGCCGTCAGCTCGGCGGTCGGGACGCGGACCTCGACGCCGTCGCGCAGCACGGTGACGTCCTTGGCCCCCAGCTCCAGCAGCGCCTTGAGCGCGGCTCCGGCGGTGCGCTTGGACCGCGCCTCGAAGTAGCGGCCGGCCAGGATGAACGCGGTCACCCCGGCGGCGGCCTCCAGGTAGATGTTCGAGGAGCCGTCGCTGCGGGCGACGGTGAACTCGAAGCCGTGCCGCATCCCGGGCATCCCCGCGTGCCCGAAGAACAGGGCCCAGAGCGACCAGAGGAACGCGGCACCGGTGCCGAGCGAGACCAGGGTGTCCATGGTGGCGGCGCCGTGGCGGGCGTTCGTCCAGGCGGCCCGGTGGAAGGGCCAGGCGGCGTAGGTGACGACGGGGGCGGCGAGGGTCAGCGAGAGCCACTGCCAGTTGTCGAACTGGAGGGCCGGGACCATCGCCATCGCGATCACCGGGACGGCCAGCACCAGCGCGGTGATCAGGCGCTGCCGCAGCGGTTCGAGGTCGTCCGCCGACCCCACCGAAGCGGTGGGTCCGGTGATCGGCCCGGCGGTCTGCGGCGCGGCGGCGGGCCGGGACAAGGCGGCGGTGTAGCCGGTGGCCTCGACGGTCGCGATCAGGTCGGCGACCCCGGTCGCGGCACCCGCACCGGAGCCGGAGTCCTCGCCCGCCACGGTGATCCTGGCCTTCTCGGTGGCGTAGTTGACGGTGGCGGTGACGCCGTCCATCCGGTTGAGCTTCTTCTCGATCCTGGCGGCGCACGAGGCACAGGTCATGCCGCCGATCAGGAGTTCCACCTCGGTGGAGGCGGGGGCCTGGGTGGTCATCTGGGCTCCTCGTGGTCGTCGAGCGGGGTGGTGACCGTCGGCCGTGGTGGCGGGCGGCGGTCGGGCGGCGACGCGGTGGATACACCCGGGGGGTATCGGCCAAGGCGGTGTCGCCCGCAGTTCCTTTATACCCCCAGGGGGTATCTCGGGCAAGCTTTCGACCCGCGATGAGCAATACCCCACGGGGGTACCCAGGGCAGGGCAGGCCGGGAACCGGACACGACGGAGCCCCGGGCCGGAGACACCCCCGGCCCGGGGCTCACAGGTCGTGCGGGATCAGCTGAAGTAACCCAGCGCCCCGACCGCGCAGAGACCGCCCGCGCCCATGAAGACCGGCATCAGCACCTTGAGCTCCACCCAGCTGCCGGCCCGGAACCGCATCCCCTTCGGCGGCCCGAGCGGGTACCAGCGCTTGCGCCCTATCGGTATCGGCCAGAGCACCGGGCAGCCCGACACGGTCAGCGCGTCACCCAGGCAGTGCACGAGCGCGCCGAGGGTGATCGGCAGGCCGATCCACAGGTACTCCTGCCCCGGCTGGTCGAACAGCCAGAGCGAGCCGTTGCCCGGCTTGTCGAGCACGTACGTCAGCATCCACGCGCTGGTCGCGCCCAGCAGCCAGACCAGGACGTCGCTGGAGACCCGGGCGTGCCGCCACAGCAGGCCCTCGATCGCCAGCACCATGTGCACGAAGAGCACCGCCAGCACTCCCCACCGGCCGCCGTAGACGGCGGCGGCGGACGCGCCCGCCCCGCAGAGCACCGCCCAGAGCCAGGTGTGGGTCAGCGTCCGGTGGCCACCGGTGCGGCGCGGGTCGTGCCGGCTGCGGGTCGACTTGTAGACCGCGTACGAGAGCTTGTCGATCACCTCGCAGAGGACCCGCGACACCGGGCCGAACGCCCGGGATATGGTCGCCGCCTTGTGGTCGAGGTCCGGCGCCAGCGCGGCGCCCGCACAGATCAGCGTGCCCGCGAGGAGCACGGGCCACGGCATCGGCTCACCGAGCCCCGTCGCGATCGCTCCCGCGCCCAACCACGCCGCCGCCCCCGACAGCGAATGCGCCGGTCCCATCATCTTCTGGCTCCCGCCCTCGTTCCGAACCGCCCGTCGCGAGGGCTTCGCGAGGGCTTGACGGGGCGGCAGCTTAGTCGTTCATGATCGGAACCACCCGGTCGCGGGCGGCACGGGCGCCCCGCCCCCGGACCGTCCGGGCGGAACCGGACGGCCGGGCGGCGGGACGTGACGGCCGGTCACCCCGGCGGACGCCCTCGATGCCCGGGCGGGTCGCGGACGCCGGAGCGCCCCCGCGCGGGGGCGCTCGACCTCAGCCGACGGCTCCCGGTCCCCCCGTCGGCCCGGTCACGGCCCCCGCCGCGCCCACTGTCGCCGCGTCCGCCGCGCCCGCCGACCCGCGCCAGCGCGGCCGGGAGAGCGTGGTGACCGCGCGCAGCAGCCACTCCACCGGCCCGTACGGGTGGCGGGCCAGCCACCAGCGGCAGAACACCGCCTGGGCCGCGAACAGCGCGACGCCGATCAGCGCGACACCCGGCGGCGGGACCCGGCCGATCAGCCCGACACCGACACCGGTGAAGAGGAGGACGCAGACCAGCGACTGCGTCAGGTAGTTGGTCAACGTCATCCGGCCGGGCGGCGCGAGCACCGCCACCATCCGCCGGCCGTGACGGCCCCGGGCGATCCGCAGCACGGTCGCCGCGTAGGCGGCGGCCAGCAGCGGCGCGGTGATCACGTCCACCCCGAGCGCGAACACCTGGAAGGAGGCACCGGGGTTCCGGAGGGCCGAGTAGGTGTACACCGCAGCGCCGAGCAACCCGAGCGGGAACCCCCAGACCTGGAGCCGACGGAGCGTCCGGTCGTGCCGGCCGGGTTCGGCCAGCGCCCGCTGCCGGCCGGCGGCGAGCCCGAGCAGGAAGGCCGCGAGCGCGGCCGGGGCCTGGAAGAAGGCCAGCAGGAAGAGGACGTCCGGCAGCTGGTCGAGGTGGGCCCCGACCACCGAGCCGAACCCGCCGCGCAGCGCCTCGGTGGCCTGCTGCGCGTCGGCCGCCAGCACCGCCCGGTCACCCCCGTCGGCGCCCCGCAGGGCCACCGCGAGCAGCAGGTACGCGGCCGAGGTGACGGTGAACAGGACGACCGCCGTCCGCACCGCGGTCCTCGGCCGGAGCCGGCGCAGGGCGAGCAGGATCAGCCCGAGCACGGCGTAGGTGGTGAGGATGTCGCCCGGGAACAGCACCACCGCGTGCAGCACCCCGAGCACGAACAGCCCGGCCAGCCGCCGCAGGAAGCGCGGGGTGAAGCGGGCGCCGCGCCGTTCGGCGGAGTCGAGCTGGAGGGTGAAGCTGTAGCCGAAGAGGAACGAGAACAGCAGGAAGAACTTGGCCTCGAACAGCAGCGCCACCAGCAGCCGGACACCGGTGTCGAGCGGCGAGCCGAACCCGGGCTCCTCCACGCCGGTGCCGTGGTAGGCGGACGCCAGGTAGGTGATGTTGACGGTCAGGATGCCGAACAGCGCGAAACCGCGCAGTGCGTCGACGTCGGCCAGCCGGGCCGGTGCGGCCCGGCCTGCCTCCGTACCCTCCGCACCCTTCGCACCCTCCGTACCGTCCTTCTCCGGCTTCCCCCTCCGCCCGCGCTTCTCGCGGTCGCCCGCCTCCGACCGCACCGCGTGGCCGCCGGCGCCGCCTCCGTGTTGCCCCATGATCCCCCTCCGATCTATTGCTTTCAAAACGCTCGTCCCAAAAATGAACGTTACAGGATCGATCGAGGAAGCTCGACCGGGACGGAGGGAGGCGGCCGCAGAACGCGAAGGGCCCCGGCCCGAGACCCTCCCGCCGAAGCGGGAGGACTCGGACCGGGGCCGGAGGGTGATCGGTCAGGCAGTGGTCCAGCGCTGGTTCGCGAAGGAGTGGCAGCTCCACATCCAGAGCGGAACCATGTTCTGGCCGCCCGCGGTCATGTCGTCGACGCAGCGGTTGGAGACCGGGTTGTACAGGGTGCCGTCGCCCCGGAGCTCCCACTTCTGGTTGTCCGCGCCGGTGCAGCTGCGCACCGTCACCGGGCTCCCGTTGGCGGCGCCGTCGGCCGTCACGCACTTCTCGTAGACCCGGACGGTCTTGTCCGTCCGCAGGTCGTAGCGCTGGTTGAGGCCGTTCCAGCAGTCGTACAGCTGGATCTGCGAGCCCTCGTCCGGGCCGTTGGCATCCATGCACTTGCTGTTGTTCGCACCGGAGTGGAGGTTGACCGGCCGGTTGGCGGTGCTGATCCACTTCTGGTTGCTGTAGGAGTGGCAGTCCCACAGCCACAGCTGGACGCCGTCGCTGCCGCCGGCCGTCATGTCGTCGATGCAGCGCCCGGAGTCAGGGTTGTACAGGGTGTTGTCCTGACGCAGCGTCCACTTCTGCCCGGGCGCGTCCGGCACGCAGGTGCGCAGGTTGACGGAGGCGCCGTTGTAGGTGTTGTCGGCGGTCACGCACTTGTCGAGAGTGCGCAGGGTGCCGTCCGTGCGGAAGGTGAAGTGCTGGTTGTCACCGTTCCAGCAGTTGTACAGCTGGAGCCGGCTGCCGTCCGCGCTGCCGTTGGCGTCCATGCACTTGTTGGTGTTGGCACCGGCGTGGAAGCTGATGGTGCCGCCGGGGTAGCCGAGCGCCGCCGCGGAGAGGAAGCCGGTCACCGGGGCGTCGGCCTTGCCGGTGGAGGTGATGCCGCTCCAGACGTTGAGGACCCCGCTGGTGTCGCGCGTCCACAGGTCGGGGACGCCGTCGCCGCTGACGTCACCGGAGGAGGTCAGCTTGGGGAAGTCCGCCGCCGAGGCGTGACCGATCAGCGTCCGCGTGCTGTCGTCGACGAGCGCGGTGATGTCGGGCTTGCCGTCGGGGAGCTTGCGGCTCGGGTACTGGTAGATGTTGCCGGTGCCGTTCTCCCTCACCCAGAGGTCGATCAGACCGTCGCCGGTGGCGTCGCCGGGGGCGATCAGCGTGCGGTTCGACCAGTCGGCGGTGCTCAGCGGCGTCCCCGAGGCGTAGACGCCGGTCGCGGAGGAGCTGCGGAAGAGCCAGAGCCCGACGTGGCCGGCGCCGTCGTCCTCCTGGGTGAGGAGGTCGTAGCGGCGCTTGTCCGCGGTCGGGTCGGGGATGCCGACGGTGTCGATGTCACCGATCGCCAGGAGTCCCTTGACCCGGCTCCAGTCGGTCTTGTGGTAGCCGACGCAGCTGGCACCGGGGACGCCGATCGTGCTGCAGAGCATCGGACGCCGAGAGAGGACGGCGTTCCTGCTGCTGAAGTAGAGGTTGCCCTCGGACTGCAGGCTGCTCGCCCAGAGCGAGTTGCGGTAGGAGTACAGGGTGGAGTCGGCGTAGACGATCAGGTCGTCGATCCGGATGCCGTTTCCGCCGCGGTGGGTGACCAGCGCCTTGTCCCAGCCCTTGCCGCCCGGGCTGTTGGCCTTGTCGGAGGCCATCGGCCCGCCGAAGCTCGGCTCGACACCGGCCGGGTACAGCATCAGGTTGCCGTTGTTGTCCGGGAGGACGAGGTCCACCTGCGCGTCGTTGGTGATGTCACCGAGGACGGTCTTGGCGTTCGGGTCGGACGGGGCGAAGAAGCTGTAGGTGTTCTCCTGCGAGCGGTTGCCCGCGCGGTCCACGGCCTGCACCCGGAGCAGGTTGGTGCCCCACATGGTGGGAGTGAGGTTGATGACCGCGGAGCCGTTGCCGGAGGCGTCGACCCGGTTGGCGCCGCCCACGGGGATGGCCGAGT
>NZ_JBEXNT010000170.1:0-3715 GCF_040611255.1 Kitasatospora sp. NPDC002965
TATCCGGACCTGTGGTCCGGTATCACGGTGGACTGAGTGGCCCGGGGAGCGTGGATCGACGCCTCGTTGCGGCAGTAGGCGGCGACCGCCGCCGCGAAATCGTCCGCCACCGCCTGTGTCAGCCCGCCCCGGGTCACGGTCCGGGCGGGGCTCCGACCGGTCCGGTCACGATGAGCCCGCACGGTGAACCGCCCCCGAGCCGCCGTCATCCTCGTCGTCCGCCGGCGGCTGAGGCGTACAGGCAGCCCGTCCGGGCGGTTGGTGCCGGCGCTCTCGCGTGCCGACGGCAGCAGGCGGCGGGCGGCGGCTGCGATGGTGGTGTTCACTGGCGTCCCAGGGGGTGGTCCGTTCGGATGCCTCTACACTCCCGTCACGCACCCGCCGCCGTCACGGGCAGCGGCGTCCGGCTTTTCCGGACAGGCCGTTACCTCGCTGACATGCCCCGATGTGTGAGGCCGCTCGCGGATCTGGACGGTACGTCACAGGAATTTCGCGCAGTGTGACCCGTGCGGCGTAGCCGGGTCGCTACCGTGAGATGGTCAGGCAGCTCCGCACTCCCTCCTTGGAGCCCGATATGCCTCCGCGTCCCAAGCCCGGCTCGAAGACCGACCGCGATGCCCTGCGCTCCGAGCTACTGGCTGTCGGCGCCCCGATGTCGGTGGTCGCCGCCGAGATGCGCGCCCGCTTCGGCCTGCGCCCGCGCGAGGCATGGCGGCATGCTCACGGCTGGACGCTCCAGGAAGCGGCGGACCGGTTCCACAGGGTCGCCGGCGCGTCGGGCCCGGCCGCCGACGCGTCCCTCGTCGGGAAGTGGGAGAAGTGGCCGGACTCCGCCGGCCGGAGGGTGACCCTGCCGGTCCTCACCGTCCTGGCCGAGCTGTACGGCGCCACCCTGGAGGGCCTGCTCGACCTGGAGGACCGCCGGGCCCTCGCAGACTCCGATCTGAGGATGCTCCAGCACCATCAGGGCGGGGCCGCGCCCGTCGTCGTGGTGGCCGCCGCCCCGGTGCCCGCTCCCTCGCCCGTGCAGGCCGTCCCGCCCGCCGGCACCGACCTCGTCCGGGCCGCCGCACAGGAGTCCGCGGACTGGGCCCGCTGGGCGGAGGCCACCAACTGCGGCCCGATCGCTCTGGAGCAGCTGGGCGCCGATACCCAGAACCTCGCCCGCGCCTACCTGATGGCAGAGGACCCGCTGCACGTCTTCGGGCAGACGAAGCGCCTGCTCAATGGCGTCTGGGACCTGCTCTACGGCCACCAGCGCCCGCAGCAGCGCCGAGAGCTGTTCACGGTCGCCGGGTACCTGATGGCGCTGATGTCCTGGATGACCAGCGACCTCGGGCACCGCGCGCAGGCCGAGACCCACGCCCGCGGGGCGCTGCTGTGCGCCGACAGCGCGGACGACCCGGGCCTGTATGCCTGGGTAGCCTCGACCCGCAGCAAGCTGGCTTTCTGGGACGGCCAGTTCCGCCAAGCCGTCCAGTACGCCCAGCTCGGTGCCTCCTACCGGGCGCCCGGCACCGTCACCGTCCTCCTCCACTGCCAGCTCGCCGACGCCTGGGCCGAGGTCGGTGCCCGCACCGAG
Source organism: Kitasatospora sp. NPDC002965 (assembly GCF_040611255.1). Taxonomy (NCBI): domain Bacteria; kingdom Bacillati; phylum Actinomycetota; class Actinomycetes; order Kitasatosporales; family Streptomycetaceae; genus Kitasatospora; species Kitasatospora sp. NPDC002965. Next base: position 1,583 of record NZ_JBEXNT010000170.1, read on the forward strand.
GCCCTGGGCGCGCTCGGCCAGGCCGAGGACGCCGCCGCCCACGACCAAGCCGACCCCTTCCACGACCAGGTCGGTGGCCTGTTCTCCTGCACGACAGGACGGCATGCCAACTACGCCAGCGCCGTCCACCTGCGCGGCGGTTCCGCGTCCAACGCCCTCGTCCACGCCGACCGCGGACTCGCCTCCCTCCAACAACAGCGCGTACGCGCCTACGGCACCGAGGCGCAGCTGCACATCACCCGCGCGGGCGCGCACCTGCTCGCCCGCGACCCCGAAGGCGTCCTCGACGCCGTCGGCCCCCTCCTCTCCCTGCCCGCCGAACACCGCACCGCCCCCGTGCGCCGGCGCCTGCGCGACCTGGCCCGCGATACCGCCGCCTCCCCCATGGGCGACAGCGCCGCCGGGCTGCACCTCCAGGACGCCGTCGAGACCGCCGTCCGCGAAGCCGTCCGAGCACTCCCCCCGACAACCACGTGGATCGGTGACCATGACTGACACCCCCGCACCCGCGACGATGGCCGACCACTGGTGGTGGCGGCCCGGCTGGCGTACCGGCCGCCGCTTCTACACCTGGCACATCACCTTCGCCGCCTCCACCGACGTCCACCGCCTGGCCGCCGACTACCGTCAAGCCCTGGCCGACGTTCCCGGCCTCGACCTCGTCCCCGACCAGTGGCTCCACCTCACCATGCAGGGTCTCGGCTTCACCGACGAGGTGAGCGAGACCGACGCCCGCGCCATCGCCGACGCCGCCATACGACGCCTCGCCAAGCTCCCCGCCTTCGACCTGGCGCTCGGCCCCGCGATCACCACCCCCGAGGCGCTGCTCCTCACCGCCCGCCCGGCCGAACCCGTACACGCCGTCCGCTTGGCCCTGCGCTCCGCCATCACCGACGTGTGGCCGACCGCCCCCGAGCCCGTCGACGGCTTCCGCCCCCACGTCTCCGTCGCCTACTCCAACACCGCCGGCCCCGCCCGGCCCGCCTCCGACGCCCTGGCGGGTGTCACCTCCCACCCGGTGACCGCACGCATCACCGCCGCCGAGCTCATCGTCCTCGGCCGCGACCGACACATGTACGAATGGGACACCTATGCACACGCCTCGCTCGGGTAGCGCGACCCGCAATCGGTGCTGCGCAGCGGGTGGGAAGCGACCTTCAACAGGCCGGAACACCGCTGGTCAGCCCCACCCGTGAACACGCCGGGTGATCGGTTGTACCGTCGAACCCCAGGCCGCCGGCCGCTGCCTGATGCGGCAAAGCCAGACAGATTGCTCCAGACTCCGCTGCAGGTCGGGCCCCGCTCGCTGCACAAGGCAATGGCCACAATGACGGGCAGCTGATCCGCTTCGACCCGGCGCGTCTCACTCCACGATAATCAGGTGATCATGAACACGGAGCAACTGTCGGCCCGGCTCGCGGAGTCCGGAATCCACCTCGTGGGCCTGGAGGAGACGGTGACGTCGTGCCCCCCGTCTGCCGCGTTCGCGGCGACGTGGTGCGGGCCGGAGGACGGGCGTGTCGACATCAGGGTCGAGCACGACAGCCCCGATCCGCTCGGGGATGCCAACCGGGCCTGGTACGCCCTGGCGACCCGCTTCGGACTGCTGGACGGCACCGGGGAGTTCCTGCTCCGGGTGAACCTGCACGACCAACCCGCACGACGCTGACCTGCGCTGGGCCCGGGTACGCCTCGGGTCGCAATGGAACGTCGCGGGCGACCGGCCCACGACAATCAACGGGCCCACTCGGGACGGACTCATCACCATGTCCGTCCGCGGTGACGTCATCATCGAAGGATCGACGGGGCAGCAGTGGATGGACGTGCTCGCCGTCCCGAATCCGCACAAGGCCGGCGCCATCCGGCACTACGTCGAGTTCATGCTGACAGACGGCGAACTCTCGGGTGCCGAAGCGCAGAACGTGAAGAACTGGCGCGGGCAGGACTAAAGCTTGTTGCAGAAGTCCGGGTGGGGGCAGGTCAGTATGTGGTCTGACCTGCTGGTTTCATGCGGTTCGCGCGAGGTTGTGCAGGTGGGCGACGGCCTGCACCGCGTGGGGGGGGGGGCGGCCCCGGATTTTGGCGGAGCGGGGGGGAGTTTTTGTTTTTTTTTATGGGGATGTTGTGGTTACT
>NZ_JBEXNT010000170.1:3725-17246 GCF_040611255.1 Kitasatospora sp. NPDC002965
TTTTTGTGTTCGCCCCGTGTTGTTTTCTGGGGGGGGGGGGGTGGGGGGGGGGGGGGCCCCCGGCCCCCCGGGGGGGGGCCCGCCCCCCCCCCTTCTGTCGGCAGTCGCGGAGGATCTTGTAGTTCTTCATGCGGGCGAAGGTGTGCTCGACGCGGGCGCGTACGCGTCGGTGTTCGGCGTTGTCCTCCTCCTGGGCCCGCAGGTGGGGACGGCCGGCGCGTCTGCGGTGCGGGACGGCAAGGCCGGTGTTGATGTAGGCGCCGTCGGCGAGGACGGTGGTGCCGGAGCAGGTGGCGGGCAGGTCGGAGGTGCGCCACGCGTGCGCGTCGGCCTTGTTGCCCGGCACGGGGCGGGCGGTGGCGACCACGAGGCGGGTGTCGGCGTCGACGACGACCTGCACGTTCGCGGAGAAGCGGTAGTTGCGGCTGGAGGCGGCGATGCTGCGGTCGCGTACGGGGATCAGGGTGCCGTCGACGATCCACAGCCGCTCCACGCCCGGTTGTGGGCGTGGAGCGGCTTCGAGGGCCAGGAACGGGCCCAGGCGCTGGACGATGCGGCACACCGTGGCCGTCCAGATCCCGAACAGCGGCGCGAGCCGGCGCATCGTGAGATTGGTCCGGTAGTACACGGCGACCAGCAGGACCCGGTCGGGCAGCGGCAGGCACCACGGCCTGCCGCTGCCCGCACCGTTGCCACCCCGCTCCCCTCGAACTGCCGCATCCGCAGCCCCGTGAACGTCTCCACCCAGACCGGCTCAGCCCGCAGCACCCCACCCATACCGGAGAAATGCCCAGTCCCGGACCTTCCGGAACAAGCTTTAGTAGGGTCGGGGACTGGCGCGGTGGCTGATGCTCCGTTTCCAGTCCCCGCCGCTTCAAACCGTGCATGCAGTTCTCCCGCACACGGCTTTCCGACACCGTTCACCGACTGGCATGCACCGCCGCCCTGCGTACGTTTCCGGTCAGGCGGTAGACCCCGAGCCGACTGATCCACCCATAGGTGTAGCGGGTGGTCCAGTTCCGGCCCGCGCGGCCATGTTTTCGGCTGGCGAAGATCGCCAGCCGCTCGTGGACGTAGCCGTCGACCGCGTTGAACTTCCGCCCGGAGTTCCCGTTGCAGAAATACGCGGCCCAACCCCGAAGGACGGGGTTGAGGTCGGCCACCACGGCAGCTACCGGCCGTTCGGTCCGGGACCGGGAGGTCGCCGCGCGGACCTTGTCCCGCAGCACCCCCAACGCCCGTGCCGAGGGCCAGCGTTGCAGGTAGAACCTGTCCCGCCACTTCCACGACTCCACCTTCCGGTGGTGGAATCCGAGGAAATCGAAACCCTGTCCGCCCCTGGTGAGACAGACGATGCCGGACTTCTCCGGATGCAGGCGCATCCCGAGCTCGCCCAGCACCTCCGCCGCCAGCTCGCGTGCCTGCTCGGCGCGCTGTCTGGTCGGCGACAGGACCACGAAGTCGTCGCAGTAGCGCACCAACGTCCCCAGCCGCCGGCCGCGCGTCTGCCATGCCTCGTCGAGGACGTGCAGAGCCACGTTAGCCAACAGCGGAGAGATCGGTGAGCCCTGCGGGGTTCCCGCCCCTGTCGGTGAGGTCACCCCGCCCTCCAGTACTCCCATCCGCAGCCACGCCCGGATCAGCTTCAGCATCGAGCGGTCCACCACTCGCCTGGCCATCTGGGCCATCAGCGCGTCGTGATCGATCGTCCCGAAGCAGTCCCGGATGTCGGCCTCGAACACCCACTCCTGCCGCTGGTTCGCCGCGACGCGCACAGCCTCGCACGCGTCGATGGCGGACCGCTTGGGACGGAAACCGTAGCTCGTGTCCGTGAATTGGGCCTCGAAGATTGGTTCGATAACCAGCTTCGCGGCCGTCATCACCACCCGGTCCGCCACGGTGGGGATCGACAGCGGCCGCAACTCCCCCGGCCGCCCCGGCTTGGGAATCTGGACCCGCCGCAGCACCGACGGACGATACGCATGCGTCCGCAACCGCTCCGACAGATCCTGGAGGAACTCATCCACCCCCGAGGCCGCCACCGCGTCGACGCTCACGCCGTCCACGCCGGGGGCGCCCCGGTTCGCACACACGCTGGACCACGCCCGCCACAAGACGTCCATGCGGTGGACGTGGCCGTACAGGGCATGGAACCGGCGTTCGGGTTCTTGCTTGGCACAGCGGTAGAGCGTCCACTGCAAGGCTCGGACCTTGTCCAGAGGACGCCGCTCAACGCGGCCTGTGTCCTCCCGGCGGGCGGACATAGCCGTTTCGGCACTCACCCGGGCACCTCCTTGTTCGTGTCACGCATCGATGAAGCAGGGGCCCTTCGCTCCTGACGGGTTGTGTTGTCCCGCCGATCGGCACTACTACGACCCCCTCCGACTGCCTCTCGACAGCCCGCCACTTCCCGGTTCTGCCGGTTATAGGCGAGCCACGCTTCCCGGGCCGCACGCCCGGGGCCGAGTAGGCCCTCTCCAGTTCCCAGGACACCCTTCCGACCATTCCACGCCCCTTACGCCGGGAGGTTCTTGCGCGCCCGCTCCAGGATCTGGGACGCCTTCCATGGCCTTCGCCCTACAAGCACAGGCTCGGCTCCTCCTTGGCCCATCCCTTCCGGGACGGGGGTTAAATGACGGCGCTGCAGGCTTCACTTGATGTTGCGGACTGGTCGGTCGCACGCCCCCGAAGGACGCTTGTCACTCCACTTCGACGCCGCCCTCTCGAACGACGCCGGGAGTCAGCTACCGGGGACCCTGGCGTCTCCCCGGACCGGACTCGCACCGGCTGGCTGCCCTGAGCTTGACGCCCGGTTACATCCGAACCTCCTCGCACCTGCTCGAATGCCCGAGCTGCTGGACGTACGCTTGCCGTTTAACGTTCCAGCCGTGAGCGCGGGGACCGATCGGCCAGTCGGGTCTCCGCGCCAGTCGCCCAGTCGCCCAGTCGCCCAGTCGCCCGTGACATCCTGTGGCGGTGCTACTGACGAGCGACGAACGCAGTGTCGAGCTGCGGCCTGTGGGCTATCAGTTCTCCGCGACGAGCGGTGACTCCTACGACGACAACTGGCTCATCATCGGTGGCAGAGTGACGGCCCCCGACGGTCGTTGGTCCTTCAGCGATCCGGTCCTGCTGACCGACGAGGGGCGACGGTTGTCCCGTTGGTTGCGGGCTGCGGCTGGGGGAAGGGTCGCTGTGGCCCAGCCAGACAGGGAAGGCGGGTGGTCGCCGTCCTTGACGTTCATCGAACCGGTCCTGGCCTTCAGTCTGGCCGGACGCACCGACGGGGCAGTGAGGGTCCGCGTCCATCTGTCGCTTGAGGCCTCGCCGCCGTGGCGGCCGGACACCGAGGGCGACCTGGCCCCGTATGAGGTGGAGATCGAGCTCACTGAGGCTGAGCTGCTGCGTGCAGCCGATGAATGGGACCGTGAGCTGCTGGCCTTCCCCGCCCGTTGACCGGCATCAGCCGGTGCGCCGGGGCTTGGTGCCCTTCTTGTGGTGAGCGGGTCTGGTGTACGCCTCGCCGGTGGCGAGGACCCGTCCCACGTCGTGACGGGTCGCCGAACGGCTGTTTCTCGAACCGAGCGGGCGCCCGGGGCCGGGCCGGGAGGGTTTCGGTGCTCGCGCTGGCGTTGGGCTCTGCACGTGGAGGTTCCTGAACCCCCGCCGCACCCGGGCCGGGGTCAGCTTGTTCGACTCGACCGGCTTCTCCCACGGCCGACGGAGGTCGGCGGCCAACGGGCGCGCGAGGCGGAGCTGCGTGTGGGCGAAAATCACCAGCCATGTCCACCGGTCGGCCGCCTCCGAACTGCGAAGCCTCGGCTTCGTCCAGCCCAGCGTCTGCTTGAACAGGCGAAACGTGTGCTCGATGTCGAACCGCCGCAGGAACGACTGCCAGCAGCGATCGACATCAGCCGGGGTGGCTCCGGTGCCGGACCACCAGAGCCAGACCGGCTTGTTGACCCCGCCGCTGGGCAGCCTCTCGACGCTCAGCCGGATGACGGTGCCATCGATGACCGGCAGCTCGTCGGCGTGGTCGAGCCAGGCCCCGCGCCGGGTGAGCCTGGGGTGGAGCCGGTCCCAGGCCCGGGCGGTGGCCTTGCCGTAGAGGCGGGTGTCGGTGACGGTCACCGCCTGCTCCTCGCCCCAGGTGTCGCTCTGGCCGACGACGAACTCACCGCCGTGCTTGGGCGGCCGGCCCCCGGCCGGGTTGGCCAGGGCGAACTCCGCGCGGGTCGGTGCCGGGCGGCGCATCACCCGGTCCGAGCGAAGCCGGCCCAGGATCTGCGCCGACAGACCGGCCAGCAGGTGGTGGATGCGCGGCGCGTCGTACCCGGCGTCCAGGACGACCAGGATCTCCGGGTCACCCTTGCGCCACTGACAGGCGGCAAGCAACCCCTCTACTACGTAACGGAGTTGGACGGCAGTGACGGCGGCGACGTCCGCGCCGGGCTCAAGTCGGGCCGTGTCCAGGATCGCGGTCCAGGAGGTGCGGCCGGTCTCCAGTGCGGCCACGACCGAGTAGGGCCAGCCCGGGATCATCCGGTGCTCGTCCTTGCCCCGGCCGTACGTGTGGCAGAACGAGCGGTCCGGCGCGGTCGCGGCGTCCGGCCGCGGCCAGGGCGAGACGTCCACCGCCAGAACCAGTCGGCCATCGGCCGCCCGGGGAAGCGGCAGGCCCGCCAGCGTTCGCCGCAGGCGGCCGACGTCCAGGCGGCCCTTGTTCAGCGCGCCGTACATGGCACCGTGCCCGCGTCGGTGTTCCGGCGAGAGCGACAGGTCCACCAGCGTCTTCACCGGGCCGTCCGTGCAGAGCAGCGCGTCGGCCAGTTCGAACAACGCGTCGCCGCGTCCGTCCAGGCAGTCGTAGATGTCCGCCCGGAAGCATGACAGTTCCGCGAACGCTTCCCGTCGGGCATCGTTCTTCGTCACACTCATTCATCACGGCCTTCACGTTGATTCCTGTACCTCGTCGCGGAGTTCAGGATCACGCGAAGGCCGCTCCGGCGTCCGGGGAACCCCCGTACGGGTGACGCTGTCGACCGATCGTTCGAGGCCGGACGTTAAACGGCGTTAGAGGTCGTTTTCATCTGGATCGACCCTGTATGAGATGGTTCTCGGGGTGTGTGACTGCGGTGCGGGTGAGGCCTTTGATGCGGTCGACATCTGTGGGGCGTGCGAGGTTGTGGATGGGGCGGAAGGCGACGTACTTCTGTCTCGTCCCAGGATGTCCGGCGTTCGTGATCGGTCGTGTGCTTCCATCGGCGATGCCGTGCGCCTGGGCGCATTCGGTCTGCGGCGGTACGCCGGAGACATGGCGAATCGACGTCCGTATCCGAGTGATCTGTCCGATGCACGATGGGAGTTGATCGAGCCGGTTCTTGCCGCGTGGCGTTTCGAGCGCCGGGGCAGGGCCCTGGATTTCGGTCGTCCGCCCGAGCACGACCTGCGCGACATCATGGACGCGATCCTGTACGTGGACCGGACCGGGGTCCAGTGGCCCGGATGGCCGATCAGCACCACACAGCTGACGCAGCGGCTGAACAACCTGGGTATCCGGCCCAACCAGGCCCGCAGCACCGCATTCTTCCAGCTCGCCACCGAGATTCCCGCCGCGATCCTCGCCCGCACCCTGGGCATCCACACCGACGTCGCCGTCGCCCGGCAATGTCTTATCCGCCGGGGACTGGGCCAACCACGCCGCGGAATTCAGCCGACCCACTACGAGCCCTGACTCCAGGGGGATGTCAGACCCCTCTGGCATCCTCCGCCCATGCCGAATGACGCCGCCCTCCACCTTGTCCAGATGACCAACCCTCACGACGTCGCCGCCGAACTCCGGCAAGAGCTGATCGACTGCTGGATCGCGGTCACCAACGCCGGCGGCGCGGCCGGATTCCCGTTCCCTCCGGTCACACTCGATGACGTCACGCCCGTCGCGGACAAGCTCCTCAGCCGTCTCGACCCGCAGCAGAGTCGGCTCCTCATCGCCCAGGTCGACGGCGTCCTTGCCGGATGGGTCATCCTCAACCGCGATCCCTACCGGCTCGTCGGGCACTGGGGCACCGTCCACCATCTCCAGACTCACCCCGCCTTCCGTGGCCGCGGAATCGGATCTGCCCTCGTCCACGAGCTCCGGAAGATCGCCCGCGACGAGCTCGGCCTTGAACAGCTGCATTTGGCAGCCCGCGGCGGCGAGGGCCTTGAGGACTTCTACGGACGCCTCGGATGGCGCGAGATCGGACGCTGGCCCGAAGCCCTCCGACTTGCCCCCAACGATACCCGCGACGAGGTTCTCATGATCCTCGCACCACTCTGATCACAGAGGCATGAGACAGTTCCAATACCCGACGTCACCACTGGCTCCGGTGACGCGGACCTGGAGCGTGGGCGATGCTCGCGGCCGCCGACGCCGGCGGGCAGGAGAGCGGGGCTACGGCGCCGGTCGCGGAGCTTGATGCGGTGTTCGCCCGTATCGCCCGGCACTGCGACGGCGTTCAGGACATCGGAGGGCCGCTGGAGCAGGAAGTGAACGCATCAGCGGGCGCGGGCGCCGAGCGGTGCTGCCGCCGGCCGGACACGCTCGCCCGGATCCTCTGGACGCGGGCGGCCTGGTGGTGCGCCATGTCAACGTGCACGGGTAGGTCCGGAAGTACGACATCGGGCGGCTGCCGGTGGCGGAGGCCGTTCAGCGGTCCCTGGCGGCGCTGTTCGCCCCGCACTGCGCGGCCGACCGGTGGTCGAGCCACGGGACGTCGATGGCTATGTGGCGTCGGGTGGAGGCGTTCGTGCGGTTCGTCGCCGACCACCAGCCCGCTCTGGCCGGCCTGGAGGCCCTCTCGCTGGAACAACCTCGGCGGCGCCCTCCAGGAGGTGCGGCGCTTCGATGACGCCCTCGACGCCCACCAGCGCGCCCTCGACATCTGCCGCGACCTCGGCGACCGCCACGGCGAAGGCATGGCGTGGGGCAACCTCGGCGCTGTGTGGCGGGATGTCGGCGAGTTCGGGAAGGCGGTGGGGGCCGGTGAGCAGGCGGTTGCCCTGCTTCGAAGAGTTGGGAGACGAGTACCTGCTGGGGAAGGCGTCCGACGAGCTCGCCGACGGCCGGCCACCGGCCCAGGTGCGGGCGATTCGCGAGCAGTCGGCGGCGGCATACCGGACGGCCGACGCCGAGGACGACGCGCTGAAGGAACTGGCGAAGCCCGACGAACAGCCCGGTTGGGGCAACGTCGGCCCGACCTACACGTAGACACCTCCGAGCGAACGGGAACGCTGTCACACAGACGGAGACCGGACGACATACTCCTCCAGGACGACAACGAGACCGTCGAGACCAGGCCCGGGAGAGCGGGCCGGGTGAGCCGCCCGGTCCGGCCGGGAAATGGTTGCGGCCGGACCGGGAGCAGGCCCGTGCCCACCCGCCCACGCGGGCGACAGTACGGCGGGGGCGGACCGGCTCTCCGGACGCCGTGCCGCGGGGTGAGCCGCCCTTCACCCGCTCGCTCTGGATTGGGCCGGGCTGGTGCTCCGATGATCGCCGGGGAGCAGCAGGCCGAACCGCTGCCCTGACGGTGGGCCTGATGGCGGGGCAAACGAGCCGGTGAAAGTGTCTGGAGGTGGTGACCTTATGTGCTTGCGGACCCGGCGGAGGGCCCTGGCGGCCCGCCCGGCGCCCGCTCCTTCCCCTTTTCCGGCCGCCGGCCGAGCCGACTCACCGACGCCGTTCACCACGGACACCCACGGGCCAGAACCGAAAGCTCCTCCTCCCCGGTCGTGTCGTCGCCAGGACATGGAGCACTCTCTGGAACGTCACCGCAGAAAGCCGGGGCCCGTGACCGGACGACAGTCCGACCACGGGCAGGGATTGAAGATCAAGTCAGGGCTTTCGCTGTGAGGGGTCGGCCGGCGGCGGATCGCATGCCTCCGTCGGCGCCCCGCGTCGGCGGGAGGTCAGTTGATGGTGAATGTCTGCAGGTTGCCGCTGTTGTCGTAGGGTCGCTGTTCGAACTGGCTGTTCTGGGTGGCGCCGGCGGTGAGGTAGAGGCCGCTGAGGCGGTTGACGACGCGCACGCGGCCGTTGCCGGCGTCTTCCAAGCGCCATTCGTCGTTGGTGTAGATGCCGGGTGCGTAGGTGTATTGGATGATCTTGGCCCCGGCGGTCAGGGACGCGTCCAGCACGGCGAGGTCCTTGCCGCTGTTCTGGTTGACGATGCGCACGTAGCCGTCCGCGAGCGGGCGGAACTCGAAGCGCTGGTTCGGGGCGCCGGTGTTCGGTCGGCGGATGACCGGCGCACGGTCGGCGAGGCTGCCCCCGCTCACGTCGACGACGTCACCGGTCCCGGCGACGGTCATCGTGCGGAAGGTCGCCAGCACCGCGCAGCCGACCTGGATCGTGACGGGCTTGCCGGTGGTGTTGCCGAGTTGGCTGGTGGTGACGGGGGTGATGACGGCGGTGCCGGTGGCCTTGGCGGTCACCTTGCCGCCGGCGTCGACGGTGGCAACGGCGGGGTTGCTGCTGGTGTAGGTGAGGGTCGGCAGCAGGGGCAGGATCCTGTCGGTGCCGTTGGTGGTGACCTCGTCGGTGGTGACCTGGGCAGCGTCGGTGGCGTTCAGCTCGGCGCGCAGGTTCAGCCCGTTGTCGAAGGCGTTGTCCTTGACGACGGCGCCGGAGGAGGCGCGGTACTTGAACAGCGGGGTCGTGTAGGGTGCCGCGCCGGTGACCGTGCGGACGGTGCCGGTGGTGCCCGGTGCCAGGCACGTGGTGGTCGTCTCGGCCGCGAACGCCGTGTTGCGATCGAGGCGGCGGACGTCGTTGCGTTCGAAGGTGATGCCGCCGACGCTCTTGGCGTCGAGGAGGCGGACGTCACCGATGCTGAAGTCGTTGTCCTGGATGCGGATGTTGCGGCTCACCGGGTTGCCGGCGTCGAGGACCTGGTTGGTGGGCTCGATCAGGATCACCGGGTCCGCCGGGCGCAGGAAGGTGTTGTTGCTGATGAGGACGTCCTGGACGGGGCCCGACTCGTACCACTGGTAGGCGTCGGAGGAGATGAAGATGCTGGACATCCCGGTGCCGTCGAACGTGTTGCCCTTGATCACGATCGGCTTGCGGGTGGTGACCAGGATGCCGCGGGTGGGCATGCTGGTGAAGGTGTTGTTGCTGATGTCGACGGTGGGGGTGTAGGTGGTGTTCTCCACCACGAAGTTCCCGGGGGTGACGGAGGCGGGGACGACCTGGTCGAAGGTGACCTTCATGGTGGTCAGCGGCTTGTCGTGGTCCCGGCCCGTCGGGCCGTCGACCGACACGACCTTCGCCGTGATACCGGGTACCGCTGCCATCGTCCGCTTGTCCACCACCTCCGCGCTGTCGCCGGGGTAGAACTGCGGGAACCCGGCCGTCTGGGGGTGCTTGTAGGCAAGGGTGAGCGTCCTGCCGTCCGCGGACCGTTCGGTGACCTCGACGTAGGTGCCGTGGATGTTGATCGCGTCGTCGTGCGCACCGTCGAACCAGTTGTTCCTGATGTTCACCGCGCCCTTGACCCCGGACATCTGGACCACGTCGGCGAACCCCGCCGTGCTGCGCCCGGTGGCGGGGTCGGCGCGGAACTCGTTGCCCTCGATGGTGATGTTCTCGCTCATCTGCCCGAGGAAGCCGAAGCCGTGCAGGTAGCGGGCCTTCAGCCCCTGCACGGTGACGTCCTTGGACTCCCAGAAGAACGCGGACGCGGTGTCGCGGGTGTCCTCCCGCATCTGGTAGACCAACCCCCGGTCGGTCGGAGGAGCCGCACTCGTGTAGTCGATGCGCAGCTTGTTGCCGGCCAGCGGCGCCATCGACGCCACGTCCTTGAACAGCACGCCGCTGCCCCCGCGCCAGGAGAGTTTCGTGGCCGGGTCGAGGAGTTGGGTGTACTTCATGCCATTGACGCCGGCCCAGTAGGGCTGTCCGGTGGCGGGGCTCGTCTCACCGCGCCAGGTGACCTGGTTGTTCGCCACGGTGAAGCCGTTGGTGGGCGGGATGGTCAGCACCCGGTAGGCGCGGCCGGCCGACACCCCCGTCTCGCTGACGGTGGCGTCGACGACCTTGGGGGCGGTGACGTCGAAGCTGAAGTTGCGCACCGCGACGTTCTGGGAGCGGATGGCGGCGAAGGCGGTCATCAGTCCGTGGAACTGCAGGTGCGAGCCGCCGCCGTCGATCGTGACGTCGCGCATGTCCTCCATGAGGATGCCGATGCGCTTGTCCCGGAGGGACTGCTTCGCACCGACGGTGTTGGACATGTACAGCTCGCGGGTCTCGGCCTGCTCCGGGTAGATCTGGTAGGTGCCTTGCGGGAACAACACCCGCACGGGTCCCTGCACGGTCCTGGCCTGCCGAAGGGCCGCCTTCACCGCTGCGGCGCTGTCCCGCGCGCCGGTCCGGTCGGCGCCGAACGCCGTCACGTCGACGACCGTCTCGGCGGGCGCGGCCTGTGCCGGCAGGGGTGCGGCGAGCGCGACGACGACGGCCGCAGCAAGCAGCGCCGCGCAGGCCCGTCCCCGACCCGCCCCTCGGGTTCTGGCCGATCTGCGCGATGAGGGAACCGGCGGAACCTTACGGCTCCACGGCACAAGGGAGGTCTGCATGGGGATCTCCTGGAGAGGGGAAGGTGAGTGCTTCTCTGCGGCGAGGTGGGTTGGGCACGGTGGTCGGAGAGAGATTTCTCGACGTGCGCCGGCCAAGGCCTTGTGGGGGGATGGGCAGGTTGAGCGGTTCGGTGTCGCGGTGTGTGGCCGGCTGCGGGCGGCTCAGGGGAATGTCCGTCCGGCGGCGAGGCGGTTCAGTGACGGGTCGAGCGGTGTCCGTTGGTAGTGCGGCCAGCGGCGGGAGTCTGTACCGGGCACCGGCCGACCCGTCCGACGAGGATGCCCCGGAGGCTCTGTGACCGTGGTGTGCGGGTCGGGGCTGGTGTGGGTTGGTGGTGTCAGCTGCAGGTGGCGCCGCTGCTCTTGAAGGTGGTGGCGTCGACCATGGTGGTGGGGGCGAAGGCCTCGGCGGGCATGTCCTTGCCGTTCTTGAGCTTGTCGTAGAGGGTCTGGACGGCGAGCGCCCCGACGTCCTTGCCGCTGATGAAGAGGGCGGCCTTCATGCCGGTGGGCTTGCCGCTGTTCCAGTTCTTGCAGGCGAGGTAGGCGCCGAGGCCGACGCCGATGATGTTGTCGGCCTTGAAACCGGCGTTCTCCAGGGCGGTGACACCGCCCTGGACGTTCTCGTCGTTGCAGCCCCAGACGATCCAGTTCTTGACGCCGGGGTTGGCGGTGACGGTGGCGGCGATCTTGTCCTGGGCGCCGGTGGGGGTGTTGTCAGTGGCGACGTCGATCTTCTGGACGCCCGCGCTGCCCGCGGCTGCGAAGGCTTCCTTGGCGGCGTCGACGCGGTCGCCGCAGACGGTGACGTCCTGCTTCCAGGCGGAGATGATGCGGGTGTCGGCGGGGTTCCAACCGGCCTTCTTGAACTCGTCGGCGGCGCGCTTGCCGACCTCGCCGCCCATCTGGGCGCCGGAGAAGCCGATCCGGGGGACGAGGTCGGTCTTCGCGCACACGGCCGGGTCCGGGCCGCTCGTGCAGATCTGGTCGTCGGAGGTCAGCAGTGCGACCTTGGCGTCCTTGGCCGCCTGCACGACCTGGGGGCCCACCGCCGGATCCGGGACGACGACGATCAGGCCGTTGGTCTTCTGCGCGATGGCTGCCTGGACCTCGCTGACGGTCTTGTTCGCGTCGTTGCCGAGGTTGACGACCTTGAGGTCGACGCCGAGCTCAGCGGCCTTGGCCTTCGCCCCGGCCGCCTCTCCCACGAAGTACTCCTGATCGCCCTGCTTCTGCAGGTAGGTCATCGAAATCTTGCCACTCACCGGAGCGACCGAGGCACCCGCCCCGGAGGACGAGGACGACTGCTGACCGGTGGAACACGCTGTACCGAGGGCGAGGGTGAGCAGGGCGCCCGTGGCGGCGGCCACAGTACGGCGGTGCATGGTGATGGACATCATCGACTCCAGGGAGGACGAGCGGATCTGCTCGGAAGGGACGGAAGAGAGGCATGAGGTGGGGCGGGGCGGGGCATGTCGGCACAGCCCCGACCGAGTTGCGGGCGGGGTGATCCGGGCAGGTCCACGGACAGCGGTCTGTGCTGCCTCGCGGCCGAGGGATCCGGGTGAGACCTCGGCCTGCGAGGGGCCCGGCCCGGCGTGGAAGGTCTCGACGACACATCGCGTGTTCCGGGGCTTCGGAAGCGGCGATGCTGTTTCCAGCCTGTTTCCGGTGCCGTCTTGGTGGCAGAGCCTGCGGCCACGGACATCCCCTGTCAAGGTATTTGCATAATTAATGTCTAGCTGTACCTTCAGGGCATGACAGAGCAGACGACGTGCCACCGCTTCCGTGACCGGGTCGCAGTGATCACCGGCGGCGCCGCCGGTATCGGCGCCGCGACCGCGCGACGTCTGGCCGCGGAGGGCGCGGCGGTGGTGGTCGTCGACATCGCCGATGCCGCGGGGCGGGCGACGGCTGAGGCGATCACCCAGGAGGGCGGGCGGGCCGAGTACCGGCACGGCGACGTGTCGTCCGCGGCCATGTGGGAGGAGCTCGCGGCGCACGTGCGCCGGCGCTACGGTCGGCTGGACGTTCTGCACAGCAACGCGTACGCGGTGGTCGTCAAGCCCGCGCACGAGCTGACCGAGCCGGAGTGGGACGGCCAGCTGGCGGTCACGCTGAAGGCCGCGTGGCTGGGGGTGCGCGCCTTCGCCGGGGTGCTTCGCGACAGCGGCGGCTCGGTGGTGCTGACCTCGTCGGTCCACGCGCTGGTGGGCCTTCCGGGCCATCCCGCCTACGCCGCCGCCAAGGGCGCCCTGTGCTCGCTGGGACGCCAACTGGCCGTCGAGTACGGGCCGCGGGTGCGGGTCAACACCGTCGTCCCCGGGCCGATCATGACGGCGGCGTGGGAGCGGGTGGACGAGGCGGGGCAGGCCGACAGCGTGGCCGGGACGGTCGCCAAGCGGTTCGGCACCCCCGAGGAGGTGGCGGCCACGGTCGCCTTCCTCGCCTCGCCCGACGCCTCCTACGTCACCGGAACCACCCTCGTCGTGGACGGGGGCTGGTCGATCGTCAAAGCCTCCTCATGACAGCGACCATGACGCGCCCCACCGGCCGTCCCCCGCACCCGAACAGCCCCACCGGAAGGCCCCCCATGAACCAGCCGCCCACCCGGAATCTGCACCAGCAGATCATCGACATCATCGGGGAGCAGATCGTCAGCGGCGCCTACGCACCCGGCTCGCTCCTGTCCCCGGACCGGCTGGAACAGGAGATCGGGGTCAGCAAGACCGTCCTGCGCGAAGCTCTGCGCGTCCTGGCCTCCAAAGGCCTCATCGGATCGCGGCAGAAGCGGGGCACCTTCGTGCGACCCCGCGCGGACTGGAACCTCCTGGACGTCGACCTGCTGCGCTGGCAGGGCGCCGGCATTCCCGACAAAGGCTTCCTCACCGATCTGGGCGAGGT
>NZ_JBEXNT010000171.1:0-16861 GCF_040611255.1 Kitasatospora sp. NPDC002965
CGCCGTCGCGCCGAGCAGCGGCAGCCCGACCGCCGCCGAGACGGCTGCGCCGGCCCGACCGCGCGGCCGGCGCGACGCCGCCCGCCGCGCCTCCCGCCGCGCGACCGCCCGGTGACCACCGCCGGTCCGATCGGCCCGGCCGTCCCGCGCGCCCGCGGTGTCCTCCACGCCCGCCGCATCCGGGCGTCGGGCCGTCCCGGCGGTGCCGCCGGAGCGCGTCCCCGCCTCCCGGTACGAGGTCCCCGCCACCTGTCCGGCCATGACCCACACCCCTTCCGCCGCGTCCGCGAGCCAACTTCTACAATCTTGTAGAACTGACCTGGAGCATACAAACCCACCCCCGCAAAGTCATCCGCACACCTCCTACCCGGTTCCCGAAACCGACGAACCGCCAGGTCAGCGGCGGCTAGGATGACCACGAACCGCGCTGAAGGAGCAGAAACGCCATCATGTTCGAGAACCTGAAGAACATCGCCGACAAGGCCACCGACCTCGCCCGCGAGCACAGCGGTGCCATCGGCCAGGGCCTGGACAAGGTCGCCGACGTCATCGACGGGAAGACCGACGGGAAGTACAGCGACAAGATCGACACCGCCACCGGCAAGGCCAAGGACTTCATCCGCGGTCTCGACGAGTCCAAGAAGCCCGCGGAGTAGGGCCGTCGCGCACGGGCCGTCGCGCACGGGCCGCCGGGCCGGGACCTCTGCCGCGAGGTCCCGGCCCGGGCCGCGTCAGGCGGAGGCGGAGGCCGTCCTGGCGATCCACACGGCACGCCAGGCGAGCGCGTCCGCGACGCCCTCGGCGATGGTCCGGCGCGGCTCCCAGCCGAGGAGTTCGCGCGCCGCCGTCACGTCGCTGTAGCAGCCGAGCACGTCACCGGGGCGCGGATCGGCCTCGCGGACGTCCAGTTCGGCGCCCACGGCCTGCTCGAAGGCGGTGACCAGCTCCCGGACGGTGGTGCCGTCGCCGGTTCCGACGTTGATGACGCGGTACCGGTCGGTGGCGGCGGGCTTGATCACCTCGTCGAAGCGGGTGAGCGCCGCGACGTGGGCCTCGGCGACGTCCTGGACGTGGATGTAGTCGCGGATGCCGGAACCGTCCCGGGTGTCCCACTCCACACCGGTGATGGTGAACGGGATGCCGGCGGTGTGGGCCTCGATCAGCTTGCCGAGCGCGTGGCTCGGGTGGAGGTCCTGGAGGCCGGTGCGCAACTGCGGGTCCGCGCCGACCGGGTTGAAGTAGCGCAGCGCGATGACCCGCAGCTCCTCGGCGCCCGCGCCGCGCGTCCAGTCCTGGAGGACCTGCTCCATCATCTGCTTGGTCCGCGCGTAGGGGCTGCTCGCGTCGACCGGACAGCCCTCGTCGACCCGGCCGTCCGGGGTCGGCGCGTAGATCGAGGCGGAGCTGCTGAACACCACCCGGGTACAGCCGTTGCGCTGGAGCGACTCCAGCAGCTCCACGGTCTTGCCCACGTTCTCGCGGTAGTAGAAGAGCGGCCTGGCGACCGACTCGGGGACGACGATGCGGGCGGCGCAGTGCACGACGGCGTCGATCTCGGGGTGGTCGGCGAAGATCCGGTCGACCAGCTCCGGATCGGCGATGTCGCCCCGGTAGAACACCCGGCCCTCGACGAACTCCGCCCTCCCCTTGGAGAGGTCGTCGAGTACGACCGGCGTGATTCCCCGGTCGAGCAGGGCGGACGCGACGGTGCTGCCGATGTAGCCCGCACCGCCGGTGATCAGGACCTTCCGCATGGTCGAACGCTCCCTGACTTCCGTTCGGACACCCCGTCGGCGCCCGATGGAAGTGGGGACGGCCCGTTCGCGCCCGGCGGTTCCCTCGCCCGCGCGGTCGCTGCCGCGGTGCGGGTCCGGCCCGTCGGCCACCGGACGCGACGGCCGGCTCAGGAACGCCGGGCGCGGCGGCGGAGCCGGAAGCCGGTCGCGACCAGGACGACGGCCGCGGCGGCGGTGCCGACGGCGGCCCAGGTCGCGGCGTCGGAGGCTCCGGCGGCGTCCGCGGGGTTCGCCGCGTCGCGGCGCTCGGGCAGGACGGCGGACGTGACCGGCGTGGCGCTCGCGGGCGGGGCGGGGACGGTGGCGGCCGCGGGTGCGGTGGTGGGCGCGGCCGTGGGTGAACTGGTGGGGACCGGCAGGGTCGGGTCGGAGATCACCGCCGCCTCGACGTCGAGTTCGCGCTCGCCGTGCCCCAGCGAGGGGAAGGCGCAGTCCACGGTGATCCGCCAGTGCCCGGCCGGCAGCAACTCCCGCGTGGTGTAGGCACCGGGGCGGCCGGGGACGGCGACCAGCCGCCACGGTCCGGCGGTCCGCCCGTCGGCGGAGGTCGCGGAGAGCGTTCCGGCGAACTCCTCGGTGACCGGGTCGTGGTCGTTCTCCCAGGTCGCCACGGCGGTGACGTGCCCGCCCTCCTGCCCGGCGACCTCCAGGCGAACGGTGTCGCCGTGGGCGGCGGCGGGGACGGCGGCGGGAGCGAGCACGGCCACCGCGGCGAGGGCGGCGGCGGCGAACGGACGGGTACGCATGGCAGGTTCCTCGTGGGGGACGGCCCGGGTCCGGCCGCCGCCGTACTGGTGGCGACCGGACCCGGGGCGGGTGGGGCGGGGCGGAACCGGCGGGACCGGCCGCCGGGGGACGGCTCCCGGGGAGCAGCACCTCCGTCGGGGCGGCCGTCCCGGTGGGGCCGGCGCGCCTCGGAAGGCCCGCCGGTCGGGAGGTCCGCCCCGTCGGAGAGGCCGGCTCCGTCAGGAGGTCTTCTGCAGCGCCCAGGACTGGTAGGCCTGGCCGTTCGGCTTCTGCAGTTCCAGCAGCCAACCGCCGTAGTACCAGCGGTTGCTGACACCGAGGACCAGCGTGGAGCCCTCGGCGCTCAGGGTGAACCCGCCACCCGACAGGGTGAACCGCCACTTCTGGCCCGCCGTGTCCGAGCAGGCCCGCTGCGCGAGGTACTGCCCGGCCACCGGGTCCCCGCCGAGCTGCAGGCACTTGTCGGAGCGGGCGGACTTGATCCGCAGCGCGCCGGAGCCCGCGTCCTCGAAGGTCCACTTCTGGTTGGCGTAGCCCGTGCGCTGGTAGGCGATGGCCACGGTGCCGTCGTTGAGCGAGCTGCCCCACAGGTCGGCGGCCTGACCGGTGAGCCCGTTCACCATCGTGTAGCGGGTGCCCGGCTGCGGCCGGCCGGCGTCGGCCGGAGTGCGGAAGGTGGCCGGGCGGCCGGGCTTGGAGACCGTGCCGCCGGCGTCCCGCACGGCCACCGCGACGGTGTACGAGGTACCGGGCGCGAGCCGGACCAGGCCGACCGCGGTGGAGCGGACGGTGCCGAGCGTCCGGCCGTCGAGCAGCACGTCGTAGCCGCTCGCGGAGGCCACCGCGGACCAGCTCACCATGACGGAGGACTGGGTGATCTGACTGATCGTCACATCAGGGCCGGTGGTACCGGCGGTGGGTGACGCGGTCGCGGTCGGCGTCGCCGTACCGGTCGGGGACGGGCTGCCGGTCGCGGTCGGCGAGGGGCTCCCGGTGGTGGTGGCCGTCGGGGTCGGCGTCGGGCCGCCGGTCGGGCTCGCGGTCGATGAGCCGGTGGGGCTCGGCGAACCCGTCGGGGTGCCGGTCGGCGAGCCCGTCGGCGTGCCGGTGGGCGTGCCGGTCGGGGACGGGCTGCGGGTGGGCGAGGCCGTCGAGGTCGGCGAGGCGGTCGGGGTAGGCGTGCGGGTCGGCGTCGGTCCGGGGTCCGGGTTCGGACCGGTGGAACCGCCGGCGATCAGGAAGCGGTTGCTGGCGACGTTCCAGTGCGTGGCGAGGTAGCTGCCTGCCGCCGGGCTGGTGTGGTAGTAGTCGTCGTGCCGGCAGTCCAGCCGCATGTCACTGGCGTTGTCCGGGCAGACCGTGCGCATCGCCGGGTAGTACGGGGTGTCCGAGTAGCACATCAGGTCCCACTCGTCGACGCAGTGGCCGCCCTTGCTGGAGTTGGGCGCGCTGTTGCTCACCGCGCCCAGGTTGTGGCCGAGTTCGTGCGCCGCGGTGTGGCCGCCCCAGCAGCCGGCGTCGGTCCGGCCGTACGAGGGGCCGAAGTTGCTCAGGTTGTCCTGTCCCGGCCGCTCGTCGCCCGCGAAGGTCCCGATCCCGCAGTAGACCTTCGCGTCGGCGAAGATCATGTACTTGCGGTCCTTGCGGTTGAGCCCCTGGGCGGTGAGCGCGCGGTTGCTGGTGTTGAAGTCCGCCATCTCGGCGTCGGAGATCTGCACGTTCAACACCGAGGCGGAGCAGTCGGGTTCGGTGACGAACCGGACGTGCCGGACCCCGCCGGTCTCCTGGGCGCTCGCGTTGTAGATGACGTCGACGTCGGCGGCCCACTTCTTGAAGGAGGCCAGGTACTGCGCGAAGCGGTCGCTGCCCGGCGTGTGGACGTACACCACCTGCACGCGGTTCCCGGCGCTGCCGTCGCCCTCGCACACCACGGCGGAGGCGGCGCCGGCCGCGGGCGTGCCGGCCGCACCCGAGCCGCCGGCCGCGGCCGGATCGCCCAGCAGCGCCTTCTGCGCGGCGTCGAGGACCGGCGTCGCGCCCTTCAGGAGGTCGGCCGCCGCGGGCGGTTGCGCATCGGGGGCGGGAGTCAGCACCGGCGCCTGGGCAACGGCGGCGGCCACCGGCGGAACGTCCTTGCGGATGTCCACGTCCTTCGGCGGCGCGTCCGGGCCGTGGCTGCAGAGGTCGCCGCCGGACACCTCCAGCGAGCCGGCGCAGCGGTCGCCGCCGGGCAGGGCCAGGCCCGCGTAGACCAGGCCTCGCTCCGGCTGGTCCTTGGGTATCTCCTTCAACGGCGCGGCCTTCTGCTCGCGCTTCGGGCCGGGCGCCCGGGTGGCCCCCTCGGCGGTGCCGGTCTCGCCCGGATCCCCGTCCCCGGCGACGGCTCCGACCGGGGCCGCCTCCGCCCGGTCGGCCGAACCGGCCACCGCCACGACGGTGTCACGGACGACCTCCGGCTCCATCGCCGTCCGGATGCCCAGCACACCCGCGACCAGGCCGGCCGTGACCGCCACGGCCACCAGTACCGTCCGCTTCCCCGCCCGCGTCCGCCGTCGACGGCGGAGCTCCGTACTCCGGTGCCCCATCGCGTGTCTCCTCTCCTCGTGCGTCGACCCGGCCGACCGCGTGGGGCGGCGGCCCGGGCCTTCCGACACTCCGGAGACCGGAACGGGCGGAGGCGATAACAGAAACCTCCTTTCGAAATTCGCGCGGGCGGTCGACACCGGCCCTCCCGTGCGCGACCCGTGAGGAACCGGAGGAGGACGCGGGTGGGAGCGGGTGGGGAGCGGGTCCGGCGCCGCGGTCGGCGCGTGCGGCCTGCCGGATCGACGGGCCGTCCGATCCTCCGCCCGGCGGTGCGACCGGTCGGCGGTGCGGTGTCGCAGCCCTGTCGGAGTCGCCCCGCACCGCCGACCGTCCGACGGTGCGTCCGCCGGGGCAGCGTCGCCGGCGGGGCGGAAGGCAGAGCCCAAGGACAGGGCGAAGGAGAGAGCGAAGGACAGGGCGGAAGGCCGAGCGGCCGCCGATCGAGGGGGGCTCTCGTGGGGCGCGGGAGGTGAACACGGCGCACGGCGATGCCGGGGAGCGCACTCGGGGGGTATGCGCTCCCCGGCGCGGGGAGGTGGCGGCCACCCCTGCCGGTCGTCCGCGGGCCTCGGACTCCGGCTGCCGTGACCGGAATGCTAGACCTGCCCGGGGTCCGTGGCCAGAGCCCTGACCAGCAAATTTCCCGCCCAGGACATGCCACTTGATCAGCTCGCACCACCCCGGTACGCCGCCTTGCCGGCCCGCCGCCGGGCGACCGCCCGGCGAACCCCGCGCGAACGGGGCGCGACCGTCACCGACGGTTCCCCGTTCGGCCACAATCGGCCGGATCCGACCGGTCGGCCGGTCGGATGTCCGGCGCCGACGCCACACCCGGCCGCACACCAGGCCGCCCGCCCGACCACACGTCCGACCACACGTCCGGCTCCGCACGCGGCTCCCCGGCGCACCCGGTCACCCGTCCGGCCGCACGCGGCGGAGCGCACCGCGGGCCACCGGGCACCGGCCACGCGCCGCCGTGGACCGATCCGGACCGACGTGGACCGCCCCGGACCGACGTGGACTCAGGCGGCCACGCCGAGCCGCTGCGCCGCGTACCCGGGGACGCCCTGGCGGTGCAGGGTGGCCAGGCTCGCGGCGAGCCGCACCGGATCGCCGGCCAGCCAGAGCCGGAGCGCGGCGCCCAGCGCCCCACTGGCCGGGCCCACCCGCAGCCCGCTGACCAGGGTGACCCGCTCGCCGACCAGCGGGAGCAGATCGGCGACGGGGCCCGGCAGCCAGAGCGTGACCGCACAGGGAGCGGGCCGGGAGAGCAGCCGCAGCAGGCCCGGAACCGCCGCCTCCCCGGGCAGGCCGGGAAGGACGGGCAGGGCGGTCGAGGATCTGGAAGCCGTCGCGCCCGCCCGCGCGTTCGCCCCGGGCAGGCCGGGCGAAACAGGCGGAACGGGGAGGCCGGGCCGCACGGGAGCCACCGGGAGGCCCGGCAGGGAGCGCGGGACGGAACGGGCGTGCAGGCTCGGGATGACGTCGAGCAGTCCGTCCACCACGACGTCCGACACGTCGGTGCCGTGACCTCGCGCCAGGGCACGCAGCAGGGCCCGCTCGGCCGCCGTGATCCGGACGGTCAGCATGACTTCTTCGCAGTCCATGGTCCCAGTTCCCGTCTTGAGCTCGTGGGTGCTCTTCGGTCGTGTCCCGGTCAGCCGTTGTCGATCACTACCTGCCCGTCAACGAGCCTCCGCTACCGGCGTGATCAAGCCATAGTGGCCGTCGTAGCGGCGGTAGAGTACCCGGCCGCGACCGTCCCCGGGATCAGTGTGGAAGACGAAAGGCCAGCACGTGAGCCAGAGTTGACGGGCGGCCTCGGGCAGGTCGAGCCGTGGCGCCGGGTGCGGGCTCTCCGTCAGCGGCAGCCCGGAGCCGCCGAGCCGCACGGTCGAGTGGGCCCGGACGAGCCGGAATCCGCCGTCGACGGGGCGGCGGTGGACCATGCTGTCCTGCCCCGTGAGCACGTCGGAGAAGAGGTGGAAGCGATAGTCCAGGGCGAGCATCTCGCGGACCGCCTGCTCGGGCGTGCGGCCGGCGAGCGGAACCGACTTCCGCCGGACGATCCGCCGTTCGGCCAGCGGGCGCGACGCGTACTGGGGGCGGTAACTGCTCTCGTGCTCCGCGGCGAGCCCGATCCGCCCCTGTTCGCGCAGCCGCACGGCCCGGCCGGCGAGCGTGCCGAGCGCCAGGTCGACCGCCTCCCGCACCGTCACGGCGGCGAGCTCCACCCGGACCCGGCCCACGTCGGCCAGCTCCACCGAGGCCTGGGCGACGGCGGGCCTGGTCACCGAACGGCCGCCCGGCCGGGCGAGCCGGAGACGCGTGCGGTGCGCGTCCGGTCCGAGGTCCGCGAGCAGCGCCAGCGACCGCGCCCGCGCGTACTCGGCGTCCTCGCGCGGCAGTTCGCCGCGGATCTCCACGCGGACGTCGAGGGCCAGCCGGTGGCGCAGACGGTTCATCAGGGATCCTCCTTGGCTCCGCACCATGCTGGACCTGCGCACCCCCTCCCGCCGAGGGCCGAAAGGCCCTGCCCGCGGGGCAGGGCGACCCGGGCCCGGCAGGCCCGTCGGACCGGGCCGGAAGCGGGCTCCGGACCGGTCCGGGCGGGCGCCCGCCGGCCTTCCGCCGCCACGCCGGCACTCCACCGATGGAGTGATCCGGGCGAATACGGCGCAACGCTCGCGGGACCGGCGCGTTTCCTATGGCGTGCGCCCTCTCGCAGCGGCGCGCGCGGGGGCCTGCGCCGATGGCCCCCGGATCACGGCTGTCGCGGTGGCGGCTCCGGTGGTACCGCAGCGCCGGGCCGGCACTCCGGGCCGGCACCTCGGTCGGTCGCGCCGGTCCGTCCCGCCGGTCCAACTGGTGAGAGGTGATGTCATGAACCTGATGAACGAAACCCACAGACCGCCCGCCCCGCCCAGAACGTCCCCACCGGGAACGCGGCCCGTCGTTCCGCCGCTCGCACCCGGCGCGCTGCCCGGCCTGGGCCACGCACCCGCGCTGCTGCGCGACCCGCTCGGCTTCCTCGGCTCGCTCGCCCGGTACGGCGACGTCGTCCGGATCCGCCTCGGCCCGCGCACCGTCTGCGTCGTCACCGACGCCGGGCTGGTCCACACCCTCCTGGTGGCGCTCGCCCACGACTGCCCGCGCGGCGCCGTCCAGGACACCCTCAAGACGGCGTTCGGCGACGGCCTGCTGATGTCCGAGGGGCGCGCCCACCGCGACCGCCGCCGGATGATCCAGCCCGCCTTCGGCCCGGACCGGATGGGCGAGTACCTCGCGGTGATGCACCAGGTCACCGAGGAGCGGGCGGGGCGCTGGCGGCCCGGGCAGGTCCTCGACGTGGCCAAGGAGATGAACCACCTCGCGCTGGAGATCGTCACCCGCGCGCTGTTCGACGCCCGGCTCAGCGAGGACGCCACGCTGGCCTTCCACCGGGCCCTGCCCGACATGGTGAAGGGTCAGATCGTCCAGTCGCTCTACCCGCACCCGGCGCTGGCGCGGCTGCCGCTGCCGGTCAACCGGCGTTTCGAGGCCGCCGTCCGGGTCCTCAACCAGGTGGTCGACCAGGCGATCGGCCAGGCACCCGCCGCGACGGCCGGCCGCGCGGGCTGTCCGGTCGGCCTCACCGCAGGAGGGCGCCAGACCCTGCCCGCACTGCTGCGCGCCGCCGCCGACCCGGCCACCGGGCGACCCCTCACCGAGGCGGACGTGCGGTCCGAGGCGATCACCATGTTCGGCGCCGGTACGGAGACCGTCTCCACCACGCTCACCTGGCTGATCGACGAGCTGGTGCGGCACCCGCGGGTCGAGGCCCGCGTCCTCGCCGAGCTGGACGAGCACCTGCCGGCCGGCACCGCCCCCACCCCGGAGGCGCTCGCCCGGCTCCGCTACACCCGCGCGGTCACCCAGGAGGTGGTGCGGCTGCACGCGCCCAACGCGTTCCTGATGCGCACCGCGCGGGTGCCCGTCGAGCTGGGCCACTACCGGATCCCGGCCGGCACCGAGCTCCTGTACAGCCTCACCGCACTCCACCGCGACCCGGCGCTCTACCCGGAACCCCTGGCCTTCCGGCCCGGACGGCACGAGGACGGCGGCACCGGCCCGGGCGGGCCGGCCGCACGCCAGGCGTTCGTGCCGTTCGGCGCGGGCAAGCACAAGTGCATCGGCGAGGCCTTCGCCTGGGCGGAGCTGACCGTGGCCGCCGCCGCGATCCTCCGCCGCTGGCGGCCCACGGCCGTCACGGGGTCCCGAGCCCGCGAGGTGGTCTGGACCACCGTCCAGGCCCAGGGGCTCCGCGTCCGGCTCGCCCCGCGCGGCGGCCCCGCCCCGCACACCCCGGGCACCCACCGCACGCCCCCGGCCCGCGAGAAGACGCCCGGCCGGTGTCACCTCCCCGGCAAGGGCAAGGGCCCGCGGGCAGGCGCCGGGGCAGGAGCGGGCACAGGGACGGGTCGGCGGCCGGGAGGATCCGGCGCGGACCGGCCGGCTCCCGCCGCCGACCCGGTCGCGGGCACCCGCCGCACCGCCCCCGCCCGCACCGCATCCGCCCGTACCGCACCCGTCCGCTCCACGCCCGCCCGCACCACGCCCGTCCGCTCCACGCCCACCGCTACCGCGTCCGTCCTGACCGTCGCCACCCCGGCCACCGCCGTCCCCCGGCCCGCCCCGCCGGTGCGCCCCGGGCCGTCGCCCACCGCCGCGGCGACGCCCCCCGCCCCCCGCACCCCCGGCGAACTGCGCGCCGCCGCCGCCCGCCACACCGGCTGGACCCTCGCCCACGGCCTGCTGACCCCGCCCGACCTCCGCCGCTACCAGACCTACGCGCTCCCGGAGCTGATCGGCCACTCCTACCCCCGGGCCAGGGGCGCCGAACTGGACCTGCTGGTCGACGTCCTCGGCTGGTTCACCATCCTGGACGACCGCTTCGACGGCCCGCCGGGGCGCCGTCCCGCCGAGGCCCGTGCCATCGTCGGCCCGCTGCTCGGCGTCCTGGAGGGCGGCCCCGCGCCCGCCGGCCTCCCGCAGCCCCCGCTGCTCGGCGCCTGGCGGGAGCTGTGGCAGCGTCAGGCCGCCCCCATGTCGCAGGCCTGGCGCGACCGCGCCGCCGCCGAGTGGCGGGCCTGCCTGGAGACCTTCCTCGCCGAGACCGCCCACCGGGCCGCCCGCACCGTCCCCGATCTCGCCGAGACCGTGCGCCTGCGCCGCCATGCCAGCTGCCTCTACCCGTTCATGGGCATACTGGAGCGTGTCCACGGCGCCGAGGCGCCCGCCGGGCTGCTCGCCGAGCCCGAACTCCACCGCCTGCGCGCGAACACCGCCGACATCGCGACGCTGATCAACGACCTGTACTCGGCGGACCGCGAGGAGCGCCAGAACTCCGCCGCGTTCAACACCGTGCTCACCCTGCAACGGGTCCGCGGCTGCACCCGCAGCCGGGCCGCCGCCGCGGTCCGCGCCCGGATCGACCGGCTGACCACCGAGAGCGAGGCCCTGCGCCGCAGGCTGCTGCGCCGCCATCCGGCCGGTCACTGGTACCTGGACGGCACCCGGGAGCTGGTCGAGGGCGTCTACGCCTGGACCAGCACCAGCCGCCGCTACGGCGGGGAGGGCGGCAGCCGGTGACACCCGGCGGCGGCCGGCCGGCGACCCCGCGGGTTCAGCACCCGCCGCGGGGCCGGCACCGGCCGCCGCCGACCGGTGCTCCCACCCGCCGGCCCGCTGCCGCGGCCGCCGCACGCGAGGGTCCCGGGGTCACTTCCGGTCGCCGAGCGCGAACAGCAGGAGCACGAAGCCCGCGAAGAGGTGGGTGGCGAAGATGTAGATGCCCGCGCGGATCAGCATGGCCCTGCGCCGCGCCCTCTCCTCGGCGGTGCCGTCTCCGGTGCCCTCGCTCATGGCCGGGTCCTCCTTCGGTCGGGCGGGCCGGTCGGGCCGCGCGGACCCGCCGCTCATCCGTTCCTCCCCGGTGTGGCACGGGACTCGGGCGCCCGCAGCTCGGTGAGCAGCGCACCCTGGTCGGTGATCAGTTCGGTGAGGATGCGCCGGGCGGCCCGCAGCAGCTCGGCGACGTCCGGGGTGCTCAGCGCGTAGAGCACGGTGTTGCCCTCGCGGGTGGCCGTGACCAGCTGGGTCCGGCGCAGCACCGCGAGCTGCTGGGAGAGGTTCGACGGCTCGACCTCGATCTCGGTCAGCAGCTCGCGCACCGGGCGCGGGCCGTCCTGGAGCAGCTCCAGGACGCGGATCCGGACGGGGTGCCCGAGGGTCCGGAAGAATTCGGCCTTGGCCTGGTACAGCGGGACCGGCATCGTCCGCTCTCCCCGCGGGTCGGTGGGTGGTTCGCCCACCGGCGGCCCGGGGCCGGGGCGGGCGCGGGCCGGGGCGGCCCGAAGCATCATCCTCGTAGATGAAGAATTCTTCAAGCCGTCATGACGTCCCACCGGGAACGGGCGAACGGGCGAACGGGCGACCCGACGGCCCGGCGGCCCGGCAGAGCGACCGGAGCCGCCGCAACGGGAGGGAACGGGACGGGCCCGGGGTCCGCCGACCCCGAGCCCGCACCTGTCGCTAACGCCCGATCAACAGGGCACCACGACGTCGAGGGTCACCGGGGACGGGCCCCACGGGTAACCGGCCACGCTGAAGCTGCCGTGCACCGTGGACCCGCACGGCACGGTGCCGCCGACCCCGGTGACCTTCACCGTGCTGGCGGTGAAGCGGGTGTAGCCGCTGACCGAGCCGAGCGAGGCGCCGCCCACGATCTGGCCGGAGAGGCCGGTGATCAGGTCACGGGTCTCCAGCGGCGGGCCGCCCGGGCTCGGCGGGCCGGCCAGGGAGATCCGGCCGTACAGCTGCACGTCGGTGCCGGTCACGTCGGCGCAGACGGCGGTCCACACACCGGCCTGCAGGCCGCCGTAGCCGCAGGTGGTGACCGTGGTGGTGGTGGTCGTGGCGCTGCTCTGCGCCGCGCCCGCCTGGGTCGGGACCGCCAGCAGGGCCGCAGCGCCGGCGGCACCGGCCGCTATCCGGGTGAGTCGGTTCATCCGCATAATTCCGCTCCTCCTCAATTCGTCAGTCTCTGCACCGCAGAGCACTTCATGTGCCACATGTGACATTTCACATGTGGCATGCGGCAACCCTGACACAGGATTCGAATGCGCCGCAGCCCTTCAGACCCGAAGATCACCTTTCAGACCGGAAACCGGCCTTCGATGGCGCGATCACGGCTCGACCTCGCACGTCACACCCCACCCCGCACACCTCGGGCGTCACACCCGGGCCGGCCGGCAGGGCGCGGTGCCGCCGCTTCGGCACCGGGCACTGCCGGCCGGCCCCCCACCGCCGGGGCCGCTACCTCAGGGGCAGCCGCCCGGCGCCCAGCCCCTGCGCGCTCTCGATCGCCATGTCCATGTACGCGAGGGCGTGCGCCCGCCGGACGAACGGGTTCGGGTAGAGCGAGCGGTGCCGACGGCCCTCGCGGACCCGCAGGCACTCGTCCACGATCCGGTGCCACCGGCCGTCGAAGGCCTCCCGGGCGTACTCACCCGCTCCGCGCTTCGACGTGATCCGCCCGGTCGCCAGCGTGTAGTGCAGCCGGCTCACCCCCAGCACGCCCCAGGCCGGCCCCTGCCCGCCGAGGCAGGCCAGCCCCGGTCTCGTGGTCAGCCGGGAGGCCCGCCGCCACCACGGGCGCCAGTACTCGCCCAGGTTCCCCGCCGTCCAGAGGGCCAGCTCCCCCGGGTCGGTGTCGATCATCAGCTCCTGGGCGCGCGGTCCGCAGAGCGTCACGCCGTGGTGCGCGAGCGTGTGCCAGAGCACCGGATTGCGGTCGGACCGCACCCGGTGACGGACCTTCCCCTCGAACGCGTGCGGACCCGGCGCGGCCTGCGAGGGCGCACCCGCCAGCTCGTCCCAGGTCAGGTAGGGCCCGTCGAAGAACGGTCGCGGGTACTTGGCCGCGAGCAGGGCGTGGGCCCGCTCCAACCCGGCGAGCTGGTCCACGCCGACCGGATCGGCGGACACCGCCACGAAGTCGATGTCGCTCCGCTCGGGGTGGAAGTCGTCCAGAGCGGTCGAGCCGGTCAGATAGAGGCCCTCGACCAGCCCGGGTGCGGCTGCGTCGACCAGGGACAGATAGGCGTCAGCGATCTCGTGTACGAGTGGGTGCACAGTCACGGCCGCAAGCCTGCCATCCGGATGACCCTCCGTGTCCGTTCGTTTCCGCTTTGGGTCGGCGCGTGTTGATCGGACGTGCACCGTCTTCGCGCCACCCTCACCACCTTTCGCGCCAGCCTTCTCGCCACCCTCGCCACCCTCGCCACCCTGGGGTCGGCGGTGGCGGCTCCGGCACCGCCGACCCTCCTCGGCCAGGAGGTCCGCCGGCTCCCCGTCGAGGAGCGGGTCGTGGCGCTCACCTTCAACGCGGCCTGGGACGAGACCGGCCTCGCCGCCGTCCTGGCCACCCTGCGCGACCGGTCCGCACCCGCGACCTTCTTCCCCACCGGCCAGTACGCCGAGCAGCACCCGGGCGCCGTGCGCGCCGTCGCCGCAGCGGGCCACGGCCTCGGCAACCACTCCTACAGCCACCCGCACTTCACCGGCCTCCGGCCCGACCGGGCCCGCGCGGAGGTGCTGCGCGCCGACGCCGCGATCCGCGCCGCGGCGGGGGCCGAACCGCTGCCGTTCTTCCGCTTCCCCTACAGCGAGACCACTCCGGAGGCGATCGCCGGGGTCAACGCCCTCGGCTTCGCCGACCTCGAATTCACCACCGACACCAACGGCTACCTCGGCGTGTCGGGTGGCATGACGATCAGCCGGGTGGTCGAGCGCGCCATGGCGGCTCTCACGCCGGGCGCTCTCCTCCAGCTCCACGTCGGCAGTGCGGAGGACGCGCCCGCCGCCGACCGCCGCTGCCTGGACGCCGAGGCCCTCCCCCTGATCATCGACGCGGTCCGCAGCCACGGGTACCGCATCCTGGACCTGCGCGAGCTGCTCGGCGACGGGTGAGCCCGCCACCGGGCCGCCCGGGTGCGAGGGCGCGGCGGTGCGGCGGCGCGGTGACCGGTGGTCAGGGAGCAGCGAGCGAGGTCCGCAGGGCGTCCACCCGGCCGACGGCCTCCGTGAAGGCGGCGCGGTCGAGGCGGCCGTCGTCGAGGGCGGCGGCGAGGGCCTGGGCCGCCACGTCGCCCTGGTGCACGTCGCGCGCCGAGCAGAGCAGGAGGTCCATCCCCGCCTCGGCGGCGGCGAGGGTCCGGGCGGCGGTGTCGCCGAAGGCGGCGAGCGCCCCGGCCTCCAGGGCATCGGTGACGGTGACGCCCTCGAAGCCGAGCCGGGCGCGCAGTTCCCCCTGGACGACGACGGACGAGAGACCGGCCGGGCGGCCGGGGTCGAGGGCGGGGTAGACGGCCCAGGAGGTCATCACCAGGCGGACGCCGGCGGCGATCGCCGCCCGGTACGGCGCCAGGCCGCGCTCCCGGAGGTCGACGAGCGAAACGGGCAGGGTGACGGGGCGCTCGTCGGTGTTCTCCTCACGGGCCGCGGCGCCCAGACCGGGGAAGTGCTTGGCGGTGGCCGCCACCCCGAGGGCCTGCTGCGCGGCGAGGTACGCCGCCCCCAGCTCCCCGACCACGGTGGGGTCCTGGCTGTAGGAGCGCTCGTGGTGGTCGATGAAGTTGTCGGGGGCGTCGTAGACGTCGAGGACGGGTGCGAGGTTGACGTTCAGCCCGGCGGCCGCGAGGGTCTGCGCCGCTCCGGTGCCCGACCGGGCGGCTTCGGCCGGCGGATCGGCGGCCAGTCCGGTCCGGCGGGCCGAGAGTTCGGGCGCACCGGGGAGCCGGCGGATCTTGCCGCCCTCCTGGTCGGTCATCAGCAGGAGCGGGGACCCGCCCGGGGCCTCGGCCGCCGCCTGGCTCAACTGCCGGACGGCGGCCTGGAGCTGGGCCGGGGAGGCGGCGTTCTCCTTGAACAGGATGACGCCGGCCGCCCGGCCCTCCCGGACGGTCTGGAGCAGGGCGGGCGGCGGGATCGGCCCGGGATAGGAGTAGACGACCCGCCGTCCGGCGAGCGTGCGGGAATCGGTGGTGCGCACTGGTGTGGTCCTCTCCGTGGAAACCGGCTCCACGGCGGCATCCGCCATGGGTGCCGCCCGCTCGGCGGCGGGGCTCGGCGGCGGGACGCTGCGGACCGGACCGGGCCGGACGGCCGGCACGACCGTGGACAGGGCGGTCAGCAGCAGAGCCAGGACCGTGACGCGGACCGTGCTGCGGGGCGTCGGCATCCGGCCTCCCTAGGTCAGGGGTTCGGCGATCTCGATGCGCTCGGCGGGGTCGGTGCGGTCGCCGGGCACGGCGTGACCACCGCGTACGGCGGATCGTGACGGCCGCACACGGCAGGTCGCCGGGCCGGGCCGGCCGCGCCCGGACGCTCGTCCTCGGCTGGGCGGCCGACCCGGTGCGACACCAGCAGCCTCCCCCCGGGAGCGGTCACTCCGCCTCCCGGAGCAGCCGTCCGAGGACGGCCACCCCCTCCTCGATCTCGCCGGGCGTGCCGGCCGCGTAGCCGAGGACGAGCCCCGGCGGGTGCGGCAGCCGGGCGTGCCAGGAGAGCGGCTGCAGCTTGACGCCGTGGGCGAGCGCCGCCGTGGCCAGTTCGGTGTCGGTGCAGGCGAGGCCGCCCGGGAAGGTGAGCAGCAGGTGCAGTCCGGCGGCGGCGCCGTGCACGACCGCGCCGGGGAGGTGGGCGCCGATGGCGGCGACCATCGCGTCGCGGCGGCGCCGGTGGCGGGGGCGCAGCAGCCGCAGGTGGCGCTCCAGCTCACCCGATTCCATCAGCCGGGCGAGGACGAGCTGCGGCAACGCGGCGTTCCCGAGGTCGGCGAGGCGCTTGGCGTCGATCAGCCGGTCCCGGTAGCGGGCGGGCGCGATCATCCAGCCGGTCCGCAGGGCGGGGGCGAGGAGCTTGGAGACACTGCCCAGGTAGAGGACCCGGTCGGGGAGGACGCCGTGGAGCGCCGGCACCGGCGGGCGGTCGTAGCGGTGCTCGGCGTCGTAGTCGTCCTCGATCACGAGCCCGCCGTCCGCGGCCCACTGGAGCAGCTCCCGCCGCCGGGCACCGCCGAGCACCACCCCCGTCGGGAACTGGTGGGCGGGTGTGAGCAGCACGGCGCGCGCCCCGGTGGCCCGCAGCGCGTCGACCCGGATGCCGTCGGCGTCGACCGGGACGGGCGGGGTGGCGGTGATCCGGTGGCGGAGGTGCTGGCGGGTGCCGAGCGAGCCCGGGTCCTCCACGGCGACGACGTCGAGACCGTCCGCACGGAGCACCTCGCCCACCAGCGCGAGCGCCTGGGCCGCGCCGGCGACGACGATGACGTCGTCGGGGTCGGCGTGGATGCCCCGGTTGCGGCCCAGCCAGCGGGCGACGGCGTGGCGGAGCGCGGGGGTGCCGCGCGGGTCGCCGTAGCCGAACTCGTCGGCGGCGAGGCCGGCGAGGACCGCCCGCTCGGCCCGGAGCCAGGCGGTACGGGGGAACGCGGCGAGGTCGGGGACGCCCGGTGTGAGGTCGATCCGGGAGGGTGCGGCGCGCAGGCCGTCGAAGCTGGCGGGGACGGGCGCGCCGTCGAACAGGGTCGGGCGCTCGGGTTCGCGCTCCGGCGCCGACGGCGGTACCGGTACCGGCCCGGCCGGGGCGGCGGAGGCGACCGGGGCGGCGGTGCCGGTCCGCGGGCGGGC